>NZ_JASCOM010000251.1:0-8515 GCF_029959925.1 Pseudomonas sp. PS02303 | reverse complement strand
GCTCGCGAAAGCGGTGTGTCAGCCAACATCAATGTTGAATGTTAAACCGCATTCGCGAGCAGGCTCGCTCCCACAGTTTGAACCGGTTCCTTCAGAGAAAAACAATAGTTTGAAGAGGACAATGCCATGCAAACCAAACTCTTGATCAACGGCCAACTGATCGACGGCGACGGCCCCGCCCAACCTGTGTTCAACCCGGCCCTCGGCCGTGTGCTGGTGGAAATCAACGAAGCCAGCGAAGCCCAGGTCAATGCCGCCGTGCAAGCCGCCGACAGCGCCTTCGAAAGCTGGTCGCAAACCACGCCGAAGGAACGCTCGCTGCTGCTGCTCAAACTCGCCGACGCCATTGAAGCCCACGGCGAAGAGCTGGCCAAGCTGGAGTCGGACAACTGCGGCAAACCCTACAGCGCTGCGCTGAACGATGAGATCCCGGCGATTGCTGACGTGTTCCGTTTCTTCGCCGGCGCCAGCCGTTGCATGAGCGGTTCGGCGGGTGGCGAGTACTTGCCCGGCCACACCTCGATGATCCGCCGCGACCCGGTTGGCGTGATCGCCTCCATCGCGCCGTGGAACTACCCGCTGATGATGGTCGCCTGGAAAATCGCCCCGGCCCTCGCCGCCGGTAATACCGTGGTGCTCAAGCCGTCAGAACAAACCCCGCTGACCGCGCTGCGTCTGGCGGAACTGGCGTCGGAAATCTTCCCGGCCGGCGTGCTCAACCTCGTCTTCGGCCGTGGTCCTACCGTTGGCAGCCCATTGGTCACGCACCCGAAAGTGCGCATGGTCTCGCTGACTGGCTCGATCGCCACCGGATCGAACATCATTTCCAGCACCGCCGACAGCGTCAAACGCATGCACATGGAACTGGGCGGCAAGGCCCCGGTGATCATCTTCGACGACGCCGACATCGACGCCGCCGTGGAAGGCATTCGCACCTTCGGTTTCTACAACGCTGGCCAGGATTGCACCGCAGCTTGCCGCATCTACGCGCAGGAAGGCATCTACGACAAATTCGTCGAGAAGCTTGGCGAAGCGGTCAGCAGCATCAAGTACGGGTTGCAGGATGACCCGTCGACCGAGCTGGGGCCGCTGATCACTGCGCAGCACCGTGACCGCGTGGCGGGCTTTGTCGAACGTGCCGTGGCGCAACCGCATATCCGCCTGGTCACCGGTGGCAAGTCTGTGGAGGGGAATGGTTTCTTCTTCGAGCCGACGGTGCTTGCGGACGCTCAACAGGACGACGAAATCGTCCGTCGCGAAGTGTTCGGGCCCGTGGTGTCGGTGACCAAATTCATCGATGAAGCCCAGGTGCTGGGCTGGGCCAACGATTCGGACTACGGCTTGGCGTCGTCGGTCTGGACCTCTGATGTCGGTCGCGCGCATCGCTTGTCTGCCCGCTTGCAATACGGCTGCACCTGGGTGAATACGCACTTCATGCTGGTCAGCGAAATGCCCCATGGCGGTCAGAAACTGTCTGGCTACGGGAAGGACATGTCCATGTATGGGCTGGAGGATTACACCGTAGTGCGGCATGTGATGTTCAAGCATTAAAAGCTTCGCGGGCACGCCTCGCTCCTACAGGTTCGCCGCAGTACCTGTAGGAGCGAGGCTTGCCCGCGAAGGCATCACCTCGGTTTCAAGGTAGAAACCGGCACCACGCACCACCAGGGTTCAACGCCAGAAAACCAAAACAATAACCACCGATCCGGGCAGCGCCTCCAAGGCCCCGCCACGGTTTCGGACATCCGAAATCTGCCGATTTTCCGGAGCTGACACACCATGAGCGCATCACCCGAACTCTCTGTAGCCGTTGCCGACAGCGACGCCGAGCAGCTACGCAAGCTGGGTTACACCTCGAACTTCAACCGCAGCATGAGCCTGTGGGAAAACTTCGCCCTGGGCTTCACTTACCTCTCCCCGGTCGTCGGGGTTTATACCCTCTTCGGCCTGTGCCTGGCCGCCGGTGGACCGCCGATGTTCTGGGCTTATTTACTGGTCGGTTGCGGCCAGTTGCTGGTGTGCCTGATCTTCGGTGAAGTGGTCTCGCAGTTCCCGATTTCCGGCGGCGTGTACCCCTGGGCTCGTCGCTTGGTGGGCAAGCGCTGGGCGTGGATGGTCGGCTGGATCTACTCCATCGCCCTGTGTGTGACCATCGCTGCCGTTGCCGTCGGTGCCGGTCCGTACCTGGCCGCAATGATGGGCTTTGAACCGAGCAATAACACCAACATCGTCATCGCGCTGTTCCTGACGCTGTTCGCCACCCTGGTCAACCTCAGCGGCACCAAAATGCTGGCGCGGATCGCCATGTTCGGCTTCCTTTGCGAGCTGGTCGGCGCAGTGATCGTTGGCGTCTACCTGCTGATCTTCGAGCGTCACCAGTCGATCAGCGTGTTGTTCAACACCTTCGATATCAGCATTGACGGCTCGTACCTGCCGGCCTTCCTCACCGCCTCGCTGGCGGGGATGTTCCTGTACTACGGCTTCGAGGCCTGCGGCGACGTGGCCGAAGAAACCCCGAACCCAAGCAAGCAGATTCCGGTGGCCATGCGCATGACCATCTACATCGGCGGCATCGCGGCGATGTTCGCCTGCCTGGCGC
Source organism: Pseudomonas sp. PS02303 (assembly GCF_029959925.1). Classification (NCBI taxonomy): domain Bacteria; kingdom Pseudomonadati; phylum Pseudomonadota; class Gammaproteobacteria; order Pseudomonadales; family Pseudomonadaceae; genus Pseudomonas; species Pseudomonas sp. PS02303. The sequence goes on along the minus strand of NZ_JASCOM010000251.1, from coordinate 5,916 downwards.
TGATCCTCGCCGTGCCGGACATGCAAGCGGTAATCAACGGCACCGACAAAGACCCGGTCACCACCATCCTCAACAACGCCTTCGGCCCGGTCGGCTCGAAAGTGGTCATGGGCGTGGTGATGATTTCCTTCATCTCCTGCGTCATCAGCCTGCAAGCGGCGGCGAGTCGTCTGCTGTACTCCTACGCCCGAGATGAAATGGTCATCGGCAGCTCGCTGCTGAAGAAGATTTCTCCTACGACCCAAGTGCCTGTGGCTGCGCTGTTCGTGTCCGGCGTCCTGCCGGCCCTGATCATCATCCTCGGCTTCTTCCTGCAAGATGCGGTGGCAACCATCGTCAGTTTCGCGGCGATCGGCATCTATCTGGCGTTCCAGATGATCGTCCTCGCCGCGCTATACGCACGCCTGAAAGGCTGGAAACCAAGCGGCAAATTCACCCTCGGCGGTTGGGGGTGGGCGGTGAACATTGGCGCGCTGGTTTATGGCGTCGGCGCGATCATCAACATGGCCTGGCCGCGCACACCGGATGCGGCGTGGTACATCAACTATGCGATGGTGTTGAGTACAGCGATCGTTATTGGGTTGGGGTTGTTGTACATGTGGTTGGCCAAGCCGTATGACCACGGGACTGCGCCGGCGGGGGATGCGTGGAAGGTTAGTCGGTAATTGATTTCGCCCCGGGGCTGGTTGTGGCACCGGGGCGAGTTGTTACGAAGTTAGATCGATTGAGGCGCGGAAAGGACTTCAAACTCATCCATCAACAGATGGATTTCAGTACTTGGATTGAGCTCACCGCTGTTAACAGCATCGAGAAGAATTCGAGGAGCAAGTACCCTCGCTGTATTGAAAGGCTCTCCCTTCAACAGATCAAAATGACTGACATTTTTACCCTTCTCATAATTCTCCATCAGAGGTTGGCCCCTAAGACTCTTGGTAACAAGTTCGCCAGGGGATTTTCCACCTGCAGCAGCGAATGGCTTTCTGTTGTAGCCAAAGTGCAGTAGCAACCAAAACTCGAAACAGGGAAAAGACGCTATCACTTTTATCTTGGGATGCGGTTTTGCCAAGTCGACCGCACGGTCGAAGCAAAGGTGAGTGTCACGGTCCAAGGCACAAAAAACCTTATCGAAGTTTCTTTGCCGTGCAATTGCTCTTTCGACAATCCCGCTAGGATGAGTCACGCCGCAATGGGCAACTTCAACCTGAGCATTGGCACGAAAGTGAAAGGCCGCATCCTCCAGATATCGCTTACCTGACTGACTGTCCTCACAAAGGATCAGCACCTTGGGTTGCGGTTTGAACCGTGATTTCTTTCGATCAAATAAGCGTGTCGTGCGCACCATGGTCACCTCCGCCTGATCAACGGCAAACCACGGTAACGGCCTTCGAAGTACCGCTTCTCGACGTCTTCTCCCTCGCGCCCATCAAAATCGTGAACGGAAAAAAGACAGGTTGCGCCGTTGGCATCACGCTCGGTGATCCAGAATTGATCGCGCCGCAGCGTTTGGGTATCCATTAGATGCGTGTCGTGAGTCGTGAAAATCAGCTGGGTGTTCTGCCCGCTGTCCAGATGTTTTCCAATCAGATCAGCCACTATTGCTGGATGAAGGCTGCTGTCCAACTCATCGACGGCCAGTATCCCGCTCCCGTCTGTGTGATTGATCATGAACCAGGGCAACCAGAATCCAATCAGGTTTTTTGTGCCACCAGACTCTTCTGAAAAATCAAACTCCGCATCTCCAAGATGACTCGTGTGCGTCAGGGTCACTTTGTCTTTTCGCGCCGCGGCGAAGAATTCTTTGAGCGTGAGTTTTCTGCTGGCTGGAGCAGCGTCTGCATCAGAATTGAGCTGAATGTCCGAGACTGGAATATCTACCTCTAGTAGAAAGTCTCTCAAGTTGCACGTGTAGTCCGATGCCATCTGAAGAAACCGGATGGAGGCTGCCGACAACCCCATCATGTTGTTCTGCTCGATGACGAGAAGCCCGGATTGAAACCAGCTAAAAGGCTCTCGCAACTGCGTCAGCTCTTCGCTGCTGTTCGCGACGGCCTGTGCAATGAACAACATCTTCGGGCTGGTCAAACGCCGCCAGGCATTGTGAACCTCTTTTCCTCCGTCAAGGCTTGAGCCAAACACGTACTGCTCACCCTCCTCCCCCAAACAACGCTGGTATAACAGCGTCTCCTTTCCTTTCGGATAAGAGACGAGGTGTTCCTCGATGATTCGCTGCGCCGTCATTCGCAGTAAAAACCGATAGCGGAGTGAGCCTTGAATAAAGTTGTATTCGAAACAACTTGGCTCGTCGTTAAGCTGCGGGTCAAAACGAAACGGGGAAACCGGTAGCGATTCCTCATTTGAGGTCGGAGGCGCAGCGAGCAAGCTTCCCATAATTCCCATCGCCCGGATCAGCGACGATTTACCCGACGCGTTCGGCCCGTATATCGCAGCGATCTTCAGTAAGTCCGGCAGTTTTTCTCCATTCACCGGCGACTTGAAAAGGTTGCGCTTTTTGCTCAGGCGCGGCGTTGCTGCCATGGACAGGGTTTGCTTGTCACGGAAGGAGCGGTAATTGGAAACTGAAAATTCGATCAACATGTAGCAAACCTGCAGTTCGTTCCTGAAAGCGGAAAAAACTATAGGAAAAACCAGGGCGACGATGCTGCTTCAGCGCACTTCAGGCAAAAACAGGAAATTCCTACAGATCAAGCCTTCCGGTGAAGACTCCAATTCCTACAACGCGCGGCGCCAGAGTAGACTTGGCGCCGCGAGCGCCTGAACGATAGGCTTTACCTCGTCGCTGCCAAATCAGCGACCCGGTGTCGAAGCCGGTAAATCATCAACATGGCGCATCCGCGCCCCCATATGAACTGGGGCAATTTTTTGCCTTTCAGTTTTGCTTTATGGTGGGCCGTGTGGCGCGGGCCTCTTGGCTTGCATGTTGATCGAGAATGTCCCGACTTCGAACGCCGCACGGTCCGCCACCCATAATCTGTCGAAGGATTAGTGGCGGCTCCCTTTTCAACATGGAGTCGAAAAATGCTCAAGCACACGCTAAATCCGTCTGAACCCCATCCTCATTTCATCCCTACCGTCTTCACCCGCCACAACCGCTTCCTCCACGCCTTCATGCAGGACAACCAAGCCTGGTTCTGCGTCCAGGACCTCGGTCGCTTGATGGGCCGTCCGCTGGACCAACGTCTCACCCTGAAACTCGATCCCGATCAACGCCGATACGTCTGGTTGCTGAAGGATGGCAAAACCGTCGAATCGTTGATGGTCAGCGAATCGGGAATGTATGCATTGCTAGTCCACCATTTCATCCCGGAAAACCGAAACCTGCGTCAGTGGCTAAGCAACGAAGTCATCCCAACGCTGCGTGAGTCGGAAGCGGCTGTGGATAACATTCCAAGTCTGAGTTCGTTGCAGTGGGCAGGCATCTCGGTGCCGCTGCTGCACTGGCAGCATCAAGCCTGGATCAAGTGGCGCGACATGCCGGATCTGATGCAGGCACAGCGACCGTTCACGATCGTGGGCACTTGCAGTTGAAGGCAGGGTGAAAAATGAAAAAGGGGCAGACTTTACAGTCCGCCCCTTGGCTTAGCGCTCAAAACCGCGAAACACTCCGCATCGCATCCACCAGATACCGCATCGCAATCCGGTCGTTTTCCGACAGCTCGCGATACCGCTCCAGCAGCTTCATTTCGTCCGAACTGAGGCGATGCCTTCGCCGCCCGGTGGCCAGGCAAGGGAAGATTCCCAACATTTCTGTGATGCCTTGTACTTTCGTCATGGACGATGTCCTTCTATAAGCCCGAGAAAACTTCAAAAACCGCATCGCCCTATCCTTTTATTAGCCGCCGGCCTGAAGGGCAGAAACCGGTCATGAACACAGGATAGGAACATTCCCGGCGCTGAAAAGCGGTTTTTAGAGTAATTAGTCAAAAAAAGCAGAAATGCCCTATAAATCAGAAAGTGCTGTCGGAAAAATTCACCGACATGTCTTGTTTCATTGCCGCATCATCAAAGTGCTACCAATCATTTTTTCTCTGCAACCGAACGGTTTAAGCTATTTGTTATCTGTTTAAAGTCCGTTGCGTTTGGCCGAAGGCATGTCCGAACCGATATTTTTGATCCAGCACGTGCCAGGAACGGCGCGGGATTGTTCACGACAGGTTGTACTTATGCATCGCAGGAATTTGCTCAAAGCGTCCATGGCCATCGCTGCCTACACCGGTTTGTCGGCCACCGGCCTGCTCGCCTCCCGTGCCTGGGCGGCCAGCGGCACCGCTGACGGCGCAGCCCAGGCGTTCGATTTCGAGACGCTGAAGATTCAGGCCAAGCAACTCGCCGGCAATCGCTATCAGGACACCAAGCAGGTGCTGCCGCCGACGCTGGCGACCATGACGCCGCAGAATTTCAACGCGATCCGCTACGACGGCAACCACTCGCTGTGGAAAGACTTGAACGGTCAGCTGGACGTGCAGTTCTTCCACGTCGGCATGGGCTTCAAGCAGCCGGTGCGCATGTACAGCGTCGATCCCAAGACCCGCCAGGCCCGTGAAGTGCATTTCCGCCCTTCCCTGTTCAACTATGAAAAAACCACGGTCGACACCAAGCAGCTCACCGGCGACCTGGGGTTTTCCGGGTTCAAGCTGTTCAAGGCCCCGGAACTGGACAGACACGATGTGTTGTCCTTCCTCGGCGCCAGTTATTTCCGTGCGGTAGACGCCACCGGCCAGTACGGTCTGTCGGCCCGCGGCCTGGCCGTCGATACCTACGCCAAGAAGCGTGAGGAATTCCCGGACTTCACCAAATTCTGGTTCGAGACCCCGGGCAAGGACAGCACCCGCTTTGTGGTCTACGCGCTGCTGGATTCGCCGAGCGCCACTGGCGCCTATCGCTTTGACATCGATTGCCAGGCCGAACGCGTGGTGATGGAGATTGACGCCCACATCAACGCGCGCACCGCCATCGAACAACTGGGCATCGCACCGATGACCAGCATGTTCAGCTGCGGCACCCACGAGCGCCGGATGTGCGACACCATTCACCCACAGATTCACGACTCCGACCGACTGGCCATGTGGCGCGGCAACGGCGAGTGGATCTGCCGTCCGCTGAACAACCCGGCGACCCTGCAGTTCAACGCCTTCGCCGACACCGACCCGAAAGGTTTCGGCCTGGTGCAGACCGATCACGAGTTCGCCAACTATCAGGACACCGTTGACTGGTACAGCAAGCGTCCAAGCCTGTGGGTAGAACCTACGACCGCGTGGGGCGAAGGCTCTATCGATCTGTTGGAAATTCCTACAACCGGCGAAACCCTCGATAACATCGTCGCGTTCTGGACCCCGAAGAAGCCGGTCGCGGCCGGTGATTCCCTGAACTACGGCTACAAGCTCTACTGGAGCGCCCTGCCACCGGTGAGCACGCCGCTGGCGCGGGTCAATGCGACCCGTTCGGGCATGGGCGGGTTTGTCGAAGGCTGGGCACCGGGCGAGCATTACCCGGAAGTCTGGGCTCGACGCTTTGCCGTGGACTTCAACGGTGGCGGCCTGGATCGCTTGCCGGAAGGCGCGGGGATCGAGCCCGTGGTGACCTGCTCGAACGGCGAGGTGAAGGACTTCAACGTGCTGGTGCTGGATGACATCAAGGGCTATCGGATTACCTTCGATTGGTACCCGACCAATGACAGCGTGGCGCCGGTTGAGCTGCGGTTGTTCATTCGCACTAATGACCGGACGTTGAGTGAGACCTGGTTGTACCAGTATTTCCCGCCAGCGCCGGATAAGCGTAAGTACACCTGAGAGCAATAGGTTGTCTGGGCTTGCCCCTTCGCGAGCAGGCTCGCTCCCACAGTTGATCTGCGGCGTATACAGAATTGTGCTCCATGGAGCTCCAGTGTGGGAGCGAGCC
>NZ_JASCOM010000250.1:0-8543 GCF_029959925.1 Pseudomonas sp. PS02303 | reverse complement strand
GAGCAGGCTCGCTCCCACATTAGATCTTCGGTGGACACTGTATTTGTATTCAAAGCAGGTCCACTGTGGGAGCGAGCCTGCTCGCGAAAGGGCCAGCCCGGGCGCAAAGATTCTGGAACTAAACCCCCACCCGCGCCTGCAAACTCAAATGTGCTTTCTGCCCCGGCGCCAGGCTCAAACTGTCGGTCCCGCCACTCGCCGCCTCGACACACACAAATTCTGAAATCTCGTTCCAGCTCACCCCCAGCAACGGTCGCGCCCCCGGATGCCAGACCACCGTGTCCGCATGGTCACCGGTGTCGATGCACAACTCGCGCTGCCAGGCGTGGTCCTTGAGCTGCAATTCACCGTCATGCTGGAACACCCGCTGACACCCACCGTCGACTCTCAACTCGCCTTCCTGCTGGCAAACCTGGCGGTTCAACTGGTCGTAACCGTGGGCGCCATCGAGTCCGGACAGCGCTATCTCACCAACATCACCAATACGCCAATAGGCATGCAACGCCTGGCTCAATTGGCACGGCAGGCTGTCCTGATGCTCGGTGCTCAGGCGCAGATCCATGCGTTCGCCCAAGTGTGCGTGCAGGTCCACTTGCCAGTCACACAGCTGAAGTTGCCAATGCAGGCGCACGCCATCGTCGTCATGGCTGCTGTCGAGCAGTTTCCAGTCGATCAACCGTGCCCAGCCATGGGAAGGCCAGGCGTTTTCGCTTGGATGACGGCCATACCACGGCCAGCATACCGGCACACCGCCACGAATCGCGCCGACTTGTGGCCACTTCGCCGCGCACCAGAGCCAGGGCTTCTGGCCCTTTGGCTGGAAGTGCAGCAACTGCGCGCCCTGCCGGCTGAACACCGCCTGACACAGCGGGTGATCGATCACCAGCACATCGCGCTTCTGATAGCGCTCCCACGCAAACACCGGACGTTCGCGCAAGGATTTGAAGAAGCGTTGTAGCGGATGCTCATGCATGTGCCACGGTCCTGAAAATCATCCGGGGTGCGCCGCCCCAAAAAAAAGCGGACAGCCAAGGCTGTCCGCAAAAATGCGCACATAGAGAGGAGCTTATCGCAACAGCGTTAGAACACCGACTGAATTTTCAGGCCGGCCACCAGCGCGTTGTCGACTTCATCCACACCGCCCGGGTGAGTGATGTATTGCAGGTTAGGACGCACGGTCAGCCAGTTGGTGACGTGGAAACCGTAGTTGATCTCGTAGTTGTACTCAGTGTTACGCAGCGGCGCGAACAGCGGGTCCTGATAGTCAGTGACATTGTTGGAGGCGTTGACCAACTCTGAGTTTTTCTTAACGTCATCGTTGACATGGATACGGGCGGCACCGATACCGAAGTCATCCTTCGGCCGTGCATCGAACGGGCCCTTGTACACCAGCATCAGCGACTGGTAGTTATCGACGAAGTTGGTGTCCTTGTCGTGGAAGGTAGCGTTGGCAGCAATGTTCAGACCGCGGGAAGCGTCACCGTTGTGGGTGGTGAGTTGTTGCTGCGCAACGAACCAGTAGCCGGACTTGCTGCTGTGGCTGCGATAGGCGTTACCGCTGGTTGCGGCGTCATTACCGTTGTCGTCTTCACGAACGTCATCGGCCTTGGCCGTGCTTTTGTAGTAACCGACACGGTATTCGCCCGGCAGGTTGCCAGGGTTAGGCAACCAGACCAGTTCGACCGGCAACACGGTGCCCTTGGTGCCACTGCCGCTGAGCTTGAAGCCGTTACCGTGTTCCAGTTGCGACGGGTTCTGGTTGTACGCGCCGATCTGCGCATACCACTCAGGCGAGATGTTGTACTTCACGCGAACCGCAGCCTGCATGACCGGCCAGTTGTACCAGATGTTGGTCGCCCAGTTACCCGCTTGGGAACCGCAGAACGCCAGGTTCTGGAACTCGCACGGGAAGGTGTTGAAGTCTTCGCCTTCGCCGAAGTAACCGGCCTTGACGTCCAGTTTGCCATCGAGGAACTGGTGCTTGATCCACAGTTGGGTCAGGCGAACCATGTGGCCACGGCCGTAGACTTCCTGGGAGGAACTCAAGGTGCCGGCACGCGGATCGCCGACACGGTCATTGGAGATGTTCTCACCGTTACGGTTGGTGAGCTGGACCTTGGCCTGGGTGTTATCCCAGCCCCACAGCTTTTGCAGGTCCAGCGCCACGCCCAGGCCAAACTGGTCGGCGTAACGCGCGGTCTTGTCGTTGTTGTAGCCACCGTGAAGGTTGCTACCGACTTCACCGACGTAGTCCATCTTGATGTCGATGCCCCGCTCGATCAGCTTGGTCCGCTCGCCACCCCAATCGCCGGTCATCCATTCGGAATCGGCGCTGAACGCGTCAGCAGCGTGCACACTACCGGCCAGCATCATGGCCGCAACCGCGGACAACTGGCAGATAAGCTGAGCGTTGTTGTTCTTCTTCATCCCTACATCCTCGTTTTATTGTTATTAACTGTTTTTATTTAACGCGGTTACATCAGGTGCGGAGAGCGACAGGCCGCTCACCGCATATCCCCCCTGCAGGAGCCAGTTTTGCCGGCGAAGGCGACCCTGAAATCGCCTCCGCCGGCATGCCTGGCTCCTACAGTTTTAATCTTCAGCGGCCTTTGAATTGGGCGACGTTGGCGCCGTGGCTCTCGGCTTTTGGTTGACCGGCCACCCCCAGGCGTTCCCCTGTCTTGGCATCGAACAACAGCACTTTCGATGGATCGAATTGCAGGGTCAGGGTCTCGCCCACGTTCGGCGCGACGTCCGGCGCCAGGCGGCAGCAGACTTTGGTGTCGTTGAGATTGACGAACACCAGGGTGTCGGGACCGGTCGGTTCGGTGACCTGGACTTCGGCGCGAATGGTCGGCAAACCGTTCGGCTCGCTGCCCGCCAGAACGATCTGCTCCGGGCGCAGGCCGAGGATCACTTCACGGTCTTCCAGACCGGCGTCCTGCATGCCCATCGGCAATTCGCAACGCGCCTGGCCGCTGTCGAGCAGCGCCACCAGACGACCGTCCTTGCGCTGCAAACGCAGCGGAATGAAGTTCATCGGCGGCGAGCCGATGAAGCTCGCCACGAACAGGTTGGCCGGGTTGTTGTAGATGTCCTTTGGCGTACCGAACTGCTGAATGATCCCGTCCTTCATCACCGCGACCTTGTCGCCCAGGGTCATCGCTTCGATCTGGTCGTGGGTCACGTAGACCGTGGTGGTTTTCAGGCGCTGGTGCATCAGTTTCATTTCAGTGCGCATCTCGACGCGCAGCTTGGCGTCGAGGTTGGACAGCGGTTCGTCGAACAGATAAATCTTCGGCCGACGCGCCAGGGCACGGCCCATGGCCACGCGCTGTTGCTGACCACCGGAGAGCTGACCGGGCTTGCGGTTGAGCAAGTGTTCGATCTGCAACAGCTTGGATACCCGCGCCACTTCCGCTTCGATGTCGGCGGCAGGCATTTTGCGGATCTTCAAGCCGAAAGCGATGTTCTCGCGCACGCTCATGGTCGGGTACAGCGCGTAGGACTGGAACACCATGGCGATGTCGCGGTCTTTCGGGCTCATGCCGCTGACGTCCTGATCACCGATCATGATCGCGCCGCCGGTGATGGTTTCCAGGCCGGCGATGCAATTCATCAGGGTCGATTTACCGCAACCCGAAGGTCCGACCAGGATCAGGAACTCACCGTCCTTGATCGACAGTTCGATGTTCTTGAGGGTGTCCGGCAGGCCGGGACCATAGGTCTTGTTTACATTGCGAAGTTCGAGCGTAGCCATGATTACCCCTTGACTGCGCCGGCCGTCAGCCCGCGCACGAAATACTTGCCTGCGACCACATAGACCAGCAGGGTCGGCAGCCCGGCGATCATCGCCGCCGCCATATCAACGTTGTATTCCTTGGCCCCGGTACTGGTGTTGACCAAGTTATTCAACGCCACCGTAATGGGTTGCGAATCACCGCTGGAGAACACCACGCCGAACAGGAAGTCGTTCCAGATCTGGGTGAACTGCCAGATCAGGCAGACCATGATGATCGGGGTGGACATCGGCAGGATGATCAAGCGGAAGATGGTGAAGAAACCCGCGCCATCGAGCCGCGCCGCCTTCACCAGCGCATCGGGAACGCTGACGTAGTAGTTACGGAAGAACAGCGTGGTGAACGCCAGGCCGTAGACCACGTGCACGAACACCAGGCCGGTGGTGGTGCTGGCCAGGCCCATCTTGCCTAGGGTGAACGAGGCCGGCAGCAGGACGGTCTGGAACGGCAGGAAGCAACCGAACAGCAGCAGACCGAAGAACAGTTGCGAGCCACGAAAGCGCCACATCGACAGCACATAGCCGTTCAGTGCACCGATGGCGGTGGAGATCAGTACCGCCGGAACGGTGATCTTGATCGAGTTCCAGAAGTACCCGTCAACCGTGCCCCAGGCCTTGACCCAGCCAATGCCGCTGACCACGGTCGGCCAGCTCAGCAGGTTGCCGGAGTTGATGTCTTCCGGCGTCTTGAAACTGGTCAACAGCATGACCACCAGCGGTATCAGGTAAAGGAATACCGCCAGGATCAGCACGCCGTAGATGGCGATGCGACTCAGGCTGATGGATGGTTTGGCAGCGAAATTAGTCATGACGCTTGGTCCTCAGCTCGGAGTACAGGTAAGGCACGATGATTGCGAGAATCGCACCGAGCATCAGAATCGCACTGGCCGAGCCCATGCCCATCTGGCCGCGACTGAAGGTGAAGGAATACATGAACATCGCAGGCAGGTCAGAGGAATAACCCGGGCCACCGGCAGTCATTGCCGCCACCAGGTCGAAACTCTTGATCGCGATGTGGGCCAGGATCATGACCGCGCTGAAGAACACCGGACGCAGGCTCGGCAACACCACTTTCAGGTAAATGCGCGGCATGCTCGCGCCATCGATCTGGGCAGCACGGATGATCGATTGATCCACGCCACGCAGGCCGGCGAGGAACATCGCCATGATGAAGCCCGAGGCTTGCCAGACCGCTGCGATCACCAGGCAATACACGACGCGATCCGGGTCGATCAGCCAGTCCAGGCGAAAGCCTTCCCAACCCCAGTCACGCAGCAATTTGTCCAGGCCCATGCCCGGGTTGAGCAGCCACTTCCACGCGGTACCGGTGACGATCATCGAGAGCGCCATCGGGTACAGGTAAATGGTGCGAATGAAACCTTCGCGACGAATGCGCTGGTCAAGAAACACCGCCAGCAGCACACCGATCACCAAGGTGATGCCGATGAACATGCCGCCGAACACCGCCAGGTTCTTGCTCGCTACCCACCAACGGTCGTTGTCGAACAGCCGCTGGTACTGCGCCAGGCCCGCCCATTTGTAAGTCGGCAGGAAGGTCGAGGTGGTGAACGACAGGATGAACGTCCACAGGATATAGCCATAGAAGCCCACCAGGACGATGAACATGCTCGGCGCCAGCACCAGTTTCGGTAGCCAGCGCTGCAGTGCATCGAACGGCGAGGCCTTGCTGAACACAGCAACAGAACTCATGGGAAGATCCCGTACGAGAGAAAATTTACGTTGGAAATGCTGACCCTTGCAGGCGTGAGACTGCTTGCGATAGCTGAGTGTCAGACTCTGGATGTATCAACTGATACACCGCTATCGCGAGCAGGCTCGCTCCTACAGGGGCCAATCATTACTTGGCAGCTTTGACGGCCGTGCCCAATTGCTTGGCGGCAGTCGCCGGATCGGCTTTCGGGTCGTTGATGAAGTTGGTCACCACATCAAAGAACGCGCCCTGTACCGCCAGCGTGGTCGCCATGTTGTGCGCCATGCTCGGCTGCAGGCCGCCGGACTTGGCGTCCACCAGGAAGTCCTTGGCAGCGGTCTGGGCGCAGGAGTCGAAACCGTACTTGCCCATGTCGTTCAGCATGTCGATTCGAACCGGGATCGAGCCCTTGTTGATGCTGAAGACTTTCTGGAAGTTCTCACCCAGCACGACCTTGGCAATGTCCTGTTGAGCAGCAGCAGTGCCTTTGTCTTTCTGCTTGAACACAGCCAGGGAGTCGATGTTGTAGGTGAACGCCTTGTCGGTGCCCGGGAACGCTACGCACTCGTAGTCCTTGCCGGCGACTTTCTTGGCGGCTGTCCACTCGCTCTTGGCCCAGTCGCCCATGATCTGCATACCGGCCTTGCCGTTGATGACCTTGGCCGCTTCCAGGTTCCAGTCCTGGCCTTTGCCGTCGGCGTCCATGTAGGTCGCGACTTTTTTCAGCTCGGTCAGCGCCTTGACCATTTCAGGACCGGTCAGTGCTGCGTTGTCCAGGTCGACCAGGGCTTTCTTGTAGCCGTCGACGCCCATGACCGACAGGACCACCGCTTCGAACACGGTGCTGTCCTGCCAAGGCTGGCCGCCGTGAGCAAGCGCAATGAAGCCCGCTGCCTTGAGCTTGTCACCGGCGGCGTAGAATTCCTGAAGGGTGGTTGGCGCTTTTTCGATGCCGGCTTTCTTGAAGACTTCCGGGTTGATCCACAGCCAGTTGACGCGGTGAATGTTCACCGGCACGGCCACGTAGTCACCTTCGTACTTCACGGTATCGGAGACTTTCTTGTCGAGCAGACTGTCCCACTTCTCGGTTTTGGCCGCGTCTTTCAAGACGTCGGTGTCGAGCAGACCGGTAGACGCCCATTCCTGGATGTCCGGGCCTTTGATCTGTGCGACGCCCGGTGGGTTACCTGCAACGGCGCGGCTTTTCAGCACGGTCATGGCGGTCGCACCGCCACCACCGGCAACGGCGCCGTCCTTCCAGGTGAAACCGTCTTTTTCGACTTGGGCCTTGAGGACATCAACGGCCGCTTTTTCGCCACCGGAGGTCCACCAGTGAACGACTTCTACCGAACCTTTGGAATCGGCGGCAAGCGCACTGACAGGGAATGCAGAGATAGGGAGCAATGAGGCAAGAGAAATGACAGTAGCGAGGCGAGAAATCGCATTCATCTAGAATTACCTTTCTTGTTGTTATGCATGCAAGTCTGGTGCTTGCGCTGCATAGGATTTTAAACAGGAGTTATCCCCTCGCAGGTAACGAAGGGACGCTTGAATGTCACCACATGGTTACACAGGAGCGCTCTGGGACAACTGCCCCAAGGCCGTGGCCATGCTCGGCGCCAGTGGCAGGCGCGGGATCAGGACGGCTTGCCAGGCGTGATACAGATCCGGTTTACCGGCCCAGATATCGGCACTTGGACGGTTTTGCGGGTCGAGCTCATGGTGCCAACTGCCATCGCAGCGGTCGATGAAATGACTGTCACAGAATTCCCAGAACAGCCGGTACCAGGTTTCGTATTGCGTATCCCCAGTGCGTTTAAGCAACGCGCTGGCGGCGGCACTGGCTTCGCAATGGGTCCAGTGCAAGCGATGGCGAACCACCGCGCGATTGTCCCAGTCGAGGGTGTAGACAATCCCGGGCAGCCCGTCGACATCCCAGCCGTGACGGCAGTTGTGATCGAAGAGTTTTTGCGCGTCGGTGGCCAGCCAACCCGGCGTGAGCATGCCGGCTTGCACGCGTGCCGCTTCGAGGTGCAGCAACAGCCGCGCCCATTCGAAACCGTGGCCCGGCGTGGTGCCGTAAGGGCGGAAACCGTCGGCCGGGTTGTCGTGGTTGTACTCGCGCAGCGGCTGCCAGTCGCGATCAAAATGCTCGACCACCAGGTAGTCGTTGGCAGCGGCGTGACCATGAATGACGCGCTCGACGATGCGCTGAGCGCGGACCAGCCAGCGGTGGTCGTCGGTGACATCGGCCAGGGCGAGAAAGGCTTCGGTGGCGTGCATGTTGCTGTTGGCGCCGCGGTAGGCTTCTTCACCGCTCCAGTCGCGCTCGAAGGATTCGCGCATTGCGCCTTCCTCCTCGCTCCAGAAATGCGTGTCGATGATGTTGATCGCATCGTCGAGCAACGCCTGTGCACCGGGGCGCTGGGCGACGACCGCCGAACTGGCCGCGAGGGCCACGAAGGCATGCAGGTAAGCGGCCTTGCCGGTGTTGTCATCGTGATGATGGGCAGCGGCAAACCAGCCGCCGTGTTCGGCATCACGCAACGGGCCGCTGAGCGCCTGAATGCCGTGATCGACCAGCTCGGCAAACCCTGGCAAACCCTGAATATGCGCCATGGCGAAGCTGTGAGTCATGCGGGCGGTGTTCATGGTTTCGGCGTGGGCGTTGGCCGGGAGACGGCCCTTTTCATCGAGATTGCCGAAGCCTTCGGCAAGCTTTGAAGCCTTGGCAAATGCCAACAGGCGCAAGCCTTCGGCCGCGAGCCATTGCTGATGGGCAGGTGCGTTGAGCCAACTGCTGAATGCAGGTTGGAAGGTGTCCATGGGGTGCCTTTTTTTGTTGTTTTGACTGAGGGCAGTCTAAACAACGGGCGGGGGCGGGCTTGTAACGAAGGGGGCGAGTTATGTCACCAAACTGTGACATACAGATTTTGTGGTGGATGATTATTTGTGGCGAGGGAGCTTGCTCCCGCCGGGGCGCGAAGCGGCCCCAAAAGAAGGACTGCTGCGCAGTCCAGCGGGAGCAAGCTC
>NZ_JASCOM010000024.1:0-54635 GCF_029959925.1 Pseudomonas sp. PS02303 | reverse complement strand
GCCCGGTGGTGAGCATCACCACCTTCAAGGACGAAGCCGAAGCCCTGGCCATCGCCAACGACACCGAGTTCGGCCTGGGTGCCGGCCTCTGGACCCGCGACATCAACCGCGCCTACCGCATGGGCCGAGCGATCAAGGCCGGTCGTGTGTGGACCAACTGCTACCACCTGTACCCGGCGCATGCCGCGTTCGGTGGTTACAAGAAGTCCGGCGTCGGCCGTGAAACCCACAAGATGATGCTCGATCACTATCAGCAGACCAAAAACCTGCTGGTGAGCTACGACATCAATCCGTTGGGCTTCTTCTAAACCGACTGTCGCAGGCAAGCCACTCTCCTTGGGAGTGGGCTTGCCTGCACATTGGGCCTTCGCTCCCACCCGGCAACCACGCCGGTCAAAAACAATAAGAACAGGTGAAACCTATGCCTAGCGATCAAGCCAGCGTGCAGCCGGCTACCTCCTCGGTCGACTTTGAAAAAGTCGGCTCCGACTATTTCCAACAACGGGAACTGAAAAAAGGTGCAGCAGGCTGGGTCCTGCTGGTGGGTCTGGGCGTGGCCTACGTCATCTCCGGCGATTACGCGGGTTGGAACTTCGGCCTGGCCCAGGGTGGCTGGGGCGGCATGTTTCTCGCTACGTTACTGATGGCGACCATGTACCTGTGCATGTGCTTCTCCTTGGCGGAACTGTCGTCGATGATCCCTACCGCGGGTGGCGGCTATGGTTTTGCCCGTAGCGCATTCGGACCGTGGGGCGGTTTTCTGACCGGCACCGCGATCCTGATCGAATACGCCATCGCTCCGGCGGCGATCGCGGTGTTTATCGGCGCCTATTGCGAGTCACTGTTCGGCATTGGTGGCTGGATGATTTACCTGGCGTTCTACATCATCTTTATCGCCATTCACATTTTCGGGGTCGGCGAAGCCCTGAAACTGATGTTCGTTATCACCGCCATCGCCGCGCTGGCATTGGGCGTGTTCCTGGTGTCGATGGTGCCGCACTTCGACGTCGCCAATCTCCTCGACATCCCAGTGACTGACGCCAAGGGCGCCAGCAGCTTCCTGCCTTTCGGCTACGTCGGCGTTTGGGCGGCAATTCCTTACGCGATCTGGTTCTTCCTCGCTGTCGAAGGCGTGCCGTTGGCAGCAGAAGAAACCAAAAACCCGAAACGCGACCTGCCTCGCGGCTTGATCGGCGCCATGCTGGTGCTGGTGAGCTTTGCCCTGCTGATTCTGGTCATCGGCCCGGGCGGTGCGGGCGCCAATGCACTGCTGACCTCGGGCAATCCGTTGGTCGAAGCATTGAGCAAGGCCTATGGCGGCTCGACCTGGATGGGCCACTTCGTCAATCTGGTGGGCCTGGCCGGGCTGATTGCCAGTTTCTTCTCGATCATCTACGCCTATTCGCGACAGATCTTCGCGCTGTCCCGCGCCGGCTACCTGCCGCGCAAACTGTCAGAAACCAACAAGAGCAAGGCGCCCGTACTGGCTCTGATTATCCCCGGCATCATCGGATTCGGCTTGTCACTGACCGGTCAGGGTGACTTGCTGATTCTGGTAGCGGTGTTCGGTGCGACCATTTCCTACGTCCTGATGATGGCGGCGCACATCACACTGCGCATTCGACGCCCCAAAATGGATCGGCCCTATCGCACGCCCGGCGGTATTTTCACCTCCGGTGTAGCGTTGGTGCTGGCTTGCATCGCCGTAGTAGCGGGTTTTCTGGTAGACCCACGCGTAGTGATTGGCGCTGCGATCATCTATGGAGTGTTAATTGCTTACTTTGCTTTCTACAGTCGGCATCACTTGGTAGCAGGCACGCCCGAAGAAGAATTCGCGGCCATTCAGAACGCTGAAAAAGCCCTGCACTAACGGCCAGAAATTACGGCGCAGGCCCTGCCTGCGCCGTCACGGAGAATCTGTATGGCAAGTTTTGCTCACTCGGTCGGCGCCCTGACCTTCCGTTTCGACAGCCTCAAGGACGTCATGGCCAAGGCCAGTCCGGCGCGCTCCGGGGATTTTCTGGCCGGCGTCGCCGCCCTCAACGATGGCGAGCGCGTAGCGGCGCAAATGGCCCTGGCTGACATTCCGCTGACTCACTTCCTGCAGGAAGTACTGATTCCTTACGAGGCCGATGAGGTCACCCGACTGATCATCGACACTCACGACAAACATGCGTTCATGGCCGTCAGCCACCTCACCGTCGGCGGCTTCCGCGACTGGCTGCTGAGCGACGCGGCCGACGAACAGAGCCTGCGCACCCTGGCGCCCGGGCTGACCCCGGAGATGGTCGCCGCTGTCTCCAAGATCATGCGTGTGCAGGATCTGGTGCTGGTGGCGCAGAAAATCCGCGTGGTCACGAAATTCCGCGGCACGATGGGCTTGCGCGGGCGTTTATCCACGCGCCTGCAACCCAACCACCCCACCGACGAACCGGCCGGCATTGCGGCGAGCATTCTCGACGGCCTGCTGTATGGAAACGGGGACGCGATGATCGGCATCAATCCGGCCACCGACAGCATCGCGTCGATCTGCGCCATGCTGGAAATGCTCGACGCAATCATTCAGCGCTACGAAATCCCGACCCAGGCCTGTGTGCTGACCCACGTCACCACCTCCATCGAGGCGATCAATCGCGGGGTTCCGCTGGACCTGGTGTTCCAGTCGATCGCCGGCACCGAAGCGGCCAACGCCAGTTTCGGCATCAACCTGAATGTCCTGCAGGAAGGTTACGACGCCGGGCTGAGCCTGAATCGCGGCACCATGGGCCAGAACCTGATGTATTTCGAGACCGGCCAGGGCAGTGCCCTGTCAGCCAACGCCCACCACGGCATCGATCAACAGACCTGCGAGACCCGTGCCTACGCTGTGGCGCGTCATTTCAAGCCGTTTTTGGTCAACACCGTCGTAGGATTCATCGGCCCGGAATACCTCTACAACGGTAAACAGATCATCCGCGCCGGCCTTGAAGATCACTTCTGCGGCAAGCTGCTCGGCGTACCGATGGGCTGCGACATCTGCTACACCAACCACGCCGAAGCCGATCAGGACGACATGGACACGTTGCTGACCCTGCTGGGCGTCGCCGGGATCAACTTCATCATGGGCATCCCCGGCTCCGATGACATCATGCTCAACTACCAGACCACCTCGTTCCACGACGCCCTTTACGCCCGCCAGACCCTGGGCCTGAAACCGGCGCCGGAGTTCGAACAATGGCTGGCGAGAATGGGCATCCTGACCCAGGCGGATGGCAAGATTCACTTCGGCGACAGCCTGCCGCCGGCCTTCCGTCAAGCCATGGCGCAATTGGGATGAGCGTTGAAATGGATAAACCACCTGTTGACCCAGAGAATCCGTTGCTGGAGCTGCGTCGCCTGACCCCGGCGCGGATTGCCCTGGGCCGCACCGGCACCAGCATGCCGACCAGCGCGCAACTGGATTTCCAGTACGCCCACGCACAAGCCCGGGACGCGGTGCACTTGCCGTTCGATCATGCCGGGCTCAGCTCGCAACTGGCCGAGGCTGGACGCGAGAGTTTGCTGCTGCACAGCGCCGCCACGAACCGGGACACTTACTTGCAGCGCCCTGATCTGGGGCGAAAGTTGAGCGATGAATCGGCGCAGACCCTGCGCGAATACGCGCAGGCGAACCCGGGTGGCGTGGATCTGGTGATCGTGGTCGCCGATGGCTTGTCGGCGCTGGCCGTTCATCGCCATACCTTGCCGTTTCTGGCGCGGATGCAGGAGCAAATCGAGGCTGAAGGCTGGTCCGTTTCACCGGTGGTGCTGGTGGAACAAGGGCGGGTCGCGGTGGCCGACGAGATTGGCGAACTGCTCGGCGCAAAAATGGTGGTGATCCTGATCGGTGAACGCCCGGGTCTCAGTTCGCCGGACAGCCTGGGTTTATATTTCACCTACAATCCAAAGGTCGGGCTGACGGACGCCTACCGCAATTGCATCTCCAATGTCCGGCTCGAGGGCCTGAGCTACGCAATGGCGGCACACCGCTTGCTGTACCTGATGCGCGAGGCTTGCCGCCGCCAGCTGTCGGGGGTCAATCTGAAGGACGAAGCCCAGGTTCAGACGCTGGAGTCGGACGCAGGTGCGGACATGAAAGGTAATTTCCTACTGAGCCCGCCGAATGCCTGAACCGTTTCCGCATTGCGTTTCTGTTCCGGTTTCAGGCAGGATCGATGCACGGCTGCCCGAGTGAAGAACCGTTCGCCGTCAGAGCACGTGAAGACAGCCACTTGAAGACGAGACCTATCGATGCGGATTATTCAAGCGACCCTCGAACACCTGGACCTGCTGACCCCGTTGTTCGTCAAATATCGCGAGTTTTATGGCTCCTTGGCTTATCCAGACTCCTCCCGGGCATTCCTTGAAAAACGTCTGCGCCGCAAGGAATCGGTGATCTATCTGGCGCTGGCCGATGACAAAGACAAGCTGATGGGTTTCTGTCAGTTGTACCCGAGCTTTTCGTCCCTTTCGCTCAAGCGCGTGTGGATCCTCAACGACATCTATGTCGCCGAAGACGCCCGCCGTCAGCTGGTGGCCGACAACCTGATTCGCACCGCGAAGAAAATGGCCAAGGAAACCAATGCCGTGCGCATGCGCGTTTCCACCAGCAGCAACAACGAAGTGGCGCAGAAAACCTACGAATCCATCGGGTTCAAGGAAGACACCGAGTTCAAGAACTACGTATTGCCGATCAGCGACGAGCTCTGATCCTGACTTCTGTGATGAGGGAGCGCGCTCGTTCATCACAGAAAGGGTTATTTATTGTCACCAGACTTCCGGCCGCGCCATAGACATCCCCCGCTACAATCTCGACGCGCGTTTCACCACTCAGCCCGTATAATGCCGGCCTTTTCGGCTTGTAAGAAAAACTACACTCGTCTGTAGGCTTTCGCGAAGTCATCCGCACAGGCCTGCTGAGTCCGGCCGTCACCACAGGTGCCCCTCCATGGATTTCAACCCGATCGACCTTATCCTGCATCTCGATGTTTACCTCGATTTGCTGGTGAACAACTACGGGCCATGGATCTACGCCATCCTGTTTCTGGTGATCTTCTGCGAAACCGGTCTGGTGGTGATGCCCTTCCTGCCGGGCGATTCGCTGCTGTTCATCGCGGGCGCCGTTGCGGCCGGCGGCGGCATGGACCCGGTGTTGCTGGGCGGTTTGCTGATGCTCGCAGCGATCCTCGGTGACAGCACCAACTATGTCATCGGCCGAACAGCGGGCGAACGCCTGTTCAGCAACCCGAACTCGAAAATCTTCCGTCGCGACTACCTGCAACAGACCCACGATTTCTATGACAAGCACGGTGGCAAGACCGTGACCCTGGCGCGCTTCCTGCCGATCATCCGCACCTTTGCACCGTTCGTCGCCGGCGTCGCCAAAATGCCTTACCCGCGTTTCTTTGCCTTCAGTGTCCTCGGCACCATTCTGTGGGTCGGCGGTCTGGTGACCTTGGGTTACTTCTTCGGCAACGTGCCGTTCATCAAGAAAAACCTTTCGCTGCTGGTGGTGGCCATCATCCTGCTGTCGCTGGTACCGATGATCATCGGCGTGGTCCGCAGCCGTTTCGGCAACGCCGCGTCCAAAACCCAATCGCGCTGACCCGCGATGTGGTCCCTGAGCGCCTGGCGTCGCCGGCGCATCCTGGCCAGACACCCGATTGCCGACGACGTGTGGCAGGGGGTGCGCCATCACTTGAGTTTTCTTGACGGCATCAGCGCCGCCGAAGACCAATGGCTGCGTGAAGCCTGCGTGCTGTTCCTGGAAGATAAACACCTGACCGCCCTGCCCGGCGTCGAACTCCATCAGGAACAACGCCTGTTGCTCGCCGCTCAAGCGCAACTGCCACTACTGCACTTGGGCGATCTGAACTGGTATCAGGGTTTCCACGAAATCGTCCTCTACCCCGACGACTTCCTCAGCCCCCAACGGCATCGCGATGCCAGCGGTGTCGAACACGAGTGGGACGGCGAACACAGCGGCGAAGCCTGGCAGCAAGGCCCGATCATCCTTGCCTGGCCCGGCGTGATGGCCAGCGGCGGCTGGGAAGGCTACAACCTGGTGATCCACGAGCTCGCGCACAAACTCGACATGCTCAACGGCGACGCCAACGGCTTGCCGCCGCTGCACCCCGACATGCGGGTCAGCGAGTGGGCCAAGGTCATGCAACACGCCTACGACGACCTCAATCGGCACCTTGACCGCAATCCGGACGCCGAAACGGCCATCGATCCCTATGCGGCGGAAAACCCCGCCGAATTCTTCGCCGTCACCAGCGAATACTTCTTCAGCGCTCCGGATTTGCTGCACGAGGCGTATCCTCAGGTCTACGAGCAACTGAAGCTGTTTTACCGCCAGGACCCGCTGGCCCGGCTACGGCAACTTCTGGCCGAGAACCCGGTCTATCAGGCACACGACTAGTGCCCAGCCTCACCGATACGTTGCTCTTTTGACGAGTGGTCGTTGTGGTCAGGCAAGGCGCCGCGACGAGTCATAGCTGGCTATGGCGAGGAGCGGCAACGCAGCATGACCGCAACGGACGCCGTCAAAAAGCAACAGTATCGGTGAGGCTGGGCACTCGGGTCTACACGACCTCTGGCACATAGCAACGGTGGCGGAATATGCCTATAATCGCCGCCACTTTTTGGTCAATCCGGCCAAGTGTTTTTGGTCAACTAACGGGGGCACCGCCCAATGAGCTACAGCAAGATTCCGGCTGGCAAAGACCTGCCGAACGACATCTACGTCGCGATCGAGATCCCGGCCAACCACGCGCCGATCAAGTACGAAATCGACAAAGACAGCGATTGCCTGTTCGTTGACCGTTTCATGGCCACCCCGATGTTCTACCCGGCCAACTACGGTTACATCCCGAACACCCTGGCCGACGACGGTGACCCCCTCGACGTGCTGGTCGTTACCCCTTACCCGGTAGCGCCAGGCTCGGTGATCCGCGCTCGTCCGGTCGGCATCCTGAACATGACCGACGACGGCGGCGGCGATGCCAAAGTCATCGCAGTCCCACACGACAAGCTGTCCCAGCTGTACGTCGACGTGAAGGAATACACCGACCTGCCACCCCTGCTGATTCAGCAGATCGAGCACTTCTTCGCGAACTACAAAGATCTCGAAAAAGGCAAATGGGTGAAAATCGAAGGCTGGGCCGGTGCAGATGCCGCTCGCGACGCTATCACCAAGTCGGTTGCTGCCTACAAAGGCTGAGACGCCACTAGCCTCGCGCCTGTGACGACTTGAAAAAAACCCCGGTTGATCCGGGGTTTTTTGTGGGCGTCTATCAAGGGCCTTTTAAACGCAGCGTTTAATTTCAGAACGCTACGTTTTTTCTTGTTTAATTTGTTCCAAATACGTCTTACATCCGGTCGTAAATTTCCCTCGAAATTTGAACGGCTCGTTTATTCAAAGCCCGGCGCAGCAGCCGTAGACTCGTGTTTATGAAAAAGAACACTAGCGGCCCACGGTTTAAAGCGCTCCTCGAAAAAGCGAAAATAACGACGACAGGTTTTGCCGCTTTCTTCGACACGGAGCCGCAAAATATCCATAACTGGTACACCCGCGGTGTGCCCGCCTACCGCATGGAAGAGGTCTCCAGATTACTCTCGGTAAACAGTGACTGGCTCAAAACAGGTGAAGGCCCACAAGACTCCAAACACCTGCGCCTTCTCGACGAGGCCGGCAACACCTTCGACGCCCAGGCCATTCGCGGCATCTACACGGTGGTCGAGCCCTCCGACGTCAAACTGCCCCTCTTCAAGGAACTACCCATCGCCCCGGGGTCCTGTAAAACCCACGTCGCCGAAGACCCCGGCCAATTCATCCGTCTGCCCAAAAGCCACCTCGACTCCCTGGAAATCAAATACACGGATGTCTTCTGCGTCCACATGATCGGCAACGGCATGGGCGAGCGCATTGAGGACGGCTCGACCCTCGCCATCGACCGCGGACTGACCAAAGTGATTGACGGGGAAATCTATGCCATCGAGCACGACGGGATGCTGCGAATCAAATACCTGCACCGGATGCCGGGCAACGCCCTGCGGCTGCGCAGCTACAACAAAGCTGAACACCCGGATGAAATCTTCAATGCCGAGCAGATTGATAAGCAGAACATCAGGGTGTTGGGGTGGGTGTTCTGGTGGTCGACCCTGAACAAACGGCGGCCGGCGGTGCCGTTTTTGTAGCACCGCGCCGTACTCGCGAGCGCTCCCACAGGTACTGCGCAATCCATGTGAGAGCGAGCCTGCTCGCGATGAGGGCGGAACACTCACGCTAAAATTCCGGGCGGGTCACTTAATCCCGAGCTCCGATAGCTCTAAGACGCACACCGCACTGGGAATTCCTCAAAAAAATCAGTATGCTGCGCCCCACATTTGCGCATCACCCCGCCCCGCGGCTCTGATCGCACCGACAAGGCAGATGACTTTCTCGCCGAGTCCCACAGCCGGACGCAAGATCCGGGTGTACGTTTTGAAGGCTGGTGAGGTTTACCAAAAATGAACCAAGCCAGTCCCCGAGAAGCCGGCCACAAGCCGGCTTTTTAATTGTCCAAAAAAACCCTATCCCATCCGAGAGCCCAGCTGATAGCCTAGCTATTCCGGGGCTTTCAGGCATTCCCCTGTCCGATGGCATTCAACGCCATTTGATCTCATCCGACGATGAAGTGGGGGGACAGGTGGGGGGACAAAAGGGACTACAGGGGAAATCCAATGGGTAAACTGAATCCAAAACAAGTCGAAAACCTGACCGAACCTGGCACCTATGAAGATGGTGATGGACTTCGCTTGGTCGTCAAGCCTACCGGGCGTAAATCCTGGCTGCTTCGCTTCCAACTGGCAGGCCGTCGCAGAGAGATGGGCTTAGGCTCCTTTCCTGAGGTCACTCTCAAGAAAGCGAGACAAGACGCCAGCAATAAACGAAGCCAGTTGAGCGACGGCGTAGACCCTCTAGCCGCTCGCGACATTGAGCGCGCTGCCCAACGCGAAGCTCAGCGTATGAGCGAGGCAAAACAGCTGAAATTCGAGACTCTCGCGAAAGAGTACTGCGAGGCACACGGGGGTACCTGGTCAGACAAGTGGCGCAAAGGATGGCTGAGGAAGCTGGAGCTGTATGCGTTTGACCACATAGGCAAACTGTCAGCCGAGGAAATCGGTACGTCTCAGGTGCTCAAGGTGTTGCAACCAATCTGGACCAGCAAGACCAGAACCGCCGACGAGTTACGCGGACAAATTGAACAGATCCTGGATGCTGCCAAAGCACGTAGTCTGCGACTGGGTGAAAACCCCGCTCGCTGGCGTGGACATCTCGAAAACCTGCTGAGTCGTGCTGAAAAGAAGAAGGCTCGGAAGCGCGAACACTTTGAAGCATTGCGGTGGCAGGACGTACCTGCACTGATGGCACGCCTCAGCGCAAACAGCACGCCAGCATCGCTAGCAACTCAATTGCTAATCATGACCAGCGCACGTGCGCATATGGTGAGATTCGCTCGTTGGGATGAGTTTGATTTGGAAGAGGGCACTTGGTCACTGCCAGATGAGCGAATGAAAATGCGGATAGCTTTCGTAATTCCGCTTACCGAGGAGGTTGTGACGCTGGTGAAAAGTATTCCTCGAATTGAAGGAAGCCCCTATCTATTCCCTGGTCAGGGTAAGTCAGGAGTGATGCATGCAAACGCCATACGCACACTTCTACATACCATGGACTACAAACACATCACCCGACACGGCTTTCGTTCGTCATTTCGTGACTGGGCAGGTGAGTGCACGAACTACCCTCGGGAAGTTTGCGAAATGGCACTCGCTCACGACGAGCGCGACCAAACAGAAGGCGCTTACTCTCGCACTGATTTTCTAGATAAACGACGTGCCCTGATGACCGAATGGGCTCAATACTTGACCCCTAATGAACCACTGCAAACACTCAATGATAGCTAAGGGTAGACAAGCATAGATTAGCTGGAGGCGCACCAGCAATGCGCCACCACTACCTCGATAGGATAGAAATCGATAGTCGCCCATACGAAAACATGCCTGAAGCACGAGCACTGAAACGCACCGCAGTCTAAGCATCGCTGCTACCCTGTCGCTTCAATATCCAGGATAGGGATGTGCCCGTGTCATTCCGAAATTACAGCCAGACTAGCCCAGAAAGACCGAACGTAGGCACGCTGGCAATGCTGCTCACTCAAGCTGGAAATGTCGTAGAGAGCGTGTTCAATCAGCTAGGCACCCCTGCCCCCGCACGAAATCAACAATTGCAGTCGCTGTATGAAAGGATGGAAAGTTTTGAGATACAACCTCGCCAGGATAAACAGGTCGACCTGACTATCCGGCAGGGCCAAGTCGCGATTGAAGAACAGTTGGTCGAACATGCCGATACTGCCCTGCGTCAAGCAGTCTACGTGAAGTTTATTCACGACAAACACCTGCCACCACAGAGTACGCCGACCCCAACCGCCGCCTATGAGCATTACTTGCAGGAAATGATCACGGCCTTGATGCTGGCCAATCGGCACCTGGCGACGCTAGAAGTACTCAAGAACCTAGAGGGCAAACACTATGGTGTACGCGCGGCCCGGGGAGGCCACGCTAAAAACCAGCAACCCTCCAGCAAGATGACATCCCAACTTATTCGCACCATGGTCAAGGGCATGCTCTACAACAAACCTGTCCTCGCGAATAGTAATAAGACCGAAGTCGCCGATACGATGGCCACGCGCATTTACAAAGCCAACCGCGAATTCGAAATTCTTGATATCACGAATATCAACGATTTGAAGCATGAGGTTCGCGATCTTCTGTTCGACTTTGCCAACATCGGTAAACGCGGCAACCAGCGGCAAACAGACCGCGAAAGACTCGGGCATATCCTGCGTCATTCATTTCCCTCGCGAGACACGGAAGAAGCGCGCCAGATGGATGTCGACGCAGCACGTACCACGGGGCGGATTGAAGGTGTGAGAACAGCGTTAGCTTTGCAACTTAAGCAGCGCTTTGGAGCGCTGCCGAGGTCAGCAATTGAAACGTTGGAGACCACTGGCGATATGGATCAACTGCAAATCTACCTAGAGCGGCTAACAGAGGCCCGCTCTGTAGATGACGTCATTCAAAACGCCCAATGAGAGATATTAATCTAAATGAGAACGCCACCGTGACGGTGGCGTTCTCAATTCACAAACAGTAACAGGCATACGATCGCCCAGTAATGGCTGACGATTGCGGATTACTAGCTCATGGCCATACGCGCCAACATATATCCACCAGCTTTCTCCTTAGGCTACACGACACCATTCGGCCCTATGCACCCGCTAAATTGAAGTTTTAAAAGGATTAAGAACACTTCTAGTAGTATAGTTGCTCATCGAGCGCTCAGGAAATATATCAAGACACACCACCTTTCCAACCTTTGACAACAAGACCTTCCTCTGCGCCACGAGCACTTCTATAGCAGGATCTAGACGCTTCACTTCACGCACCGGATTGGGCCCAAATCTCTCAATTGAGGTTTTTGGCACAAATCTCTCACCAGACTCTCGCTTTTTCTGCAGCCAAGCATCCAATTTCTGAGCATCAACTTCTTCTTGAGGTTGTGGCGTAAACATCCGTAAAAACTCGTCAGAGTACCAAAAGCAAACATCGATAGCTGCCTCCAAGGTTTCCACAGCTATTTCTCCATCTTTTTTTTCGAAGAAATGAAATAAAGCAGCTACCCTTGCGATATTATCTGCCAACTTGGACGCATGATCCCCCATACCAAAATATCGCCCCTCCGGCCTAATCTGCGACTCCACCCCATTAAAAATACTGACCCACCGGTGAATCGCCGCCTGAGAAAACCTAACCACCAACTTCGACTTATTGGAATCAGCTAGAAACTCAACACTGCTTTTAAGTATCTCGCCGACGCGCTCAGAAAACCTGTCACAACAATCCCAAGGCGCGGCGCCTTCCGCAATAAACCGAGTCCCCTGAGTAGACTCTGGACTGCAAACCAAAAACCTAGCCCACAAGCCAGATCCACGTGATTTTTCACCGTGTTTCTCCATATAGCTAAAAAATGAACTTTCTTGAACCATTAACGATACCGTCAACCGTCCTCTGACCTCATAACTTTCAGCCGTCACACGATCAACCGTTATGACATCCCCGCTCCATAGCGCATTCTGTTTTGAGAGGTCATTGAATGCCTTACCCGTCAGCACGCCACCGCCCTCACTGGAGATAAGTCCAGCTACTGGAATGTTCTGGTGCAAGCCAAGAAACAACGCCTCTGACGTAGCATCTTCGTACAGCAACTTGAAGCGCCTAGGTTTGATCGGCGTACAGGCTTGATGCTCCATGAGTTGTTTATTCGGATCACCACCCTCCGCTTGATCCAATAGAAGAGCTTCTTTCAAGATAGCCTTTCGACGAGCGTCCCAGATCGACTGTTTCGCACGCCAATCAGAGAGCTCTGTTTGATAAATCACATCCATCTCATCCTGAAAGCGCCGAACCCCTCCCATAAATACATTCTCTGCGGTCGACTTTCGCTCCCCAGAGTTGGCCACCGTGAGCAGCATTAGTGATGCCGGAACAATTTGGCCATTTGGTTTACAGACATCAATTGAACCTTGAGCCGCAGTCGCTATGGCTGTTAGCGCAGCTGAATAAATAAGTGCTCGCGGGGCCATTATATTGCGCCCAGCTTCATCTACTGCTCCCCCGATAATCGGCAAAGCCATAGACCTTGGAAACGCGCCTCCTGGAACAGGAAGCCAACTTGACACACCATTAGAAAAACTCATAAACCACCCCTCTCAAGAATTCACGCTGTAAACATTTCGGCTTTCTGCAATTCGGGACTCAATCCACCGACAAACATCTTCCTCAATCCAACCTACAGCTGACGCCCCCAACTTAATCGGCCTGGGAAAACTGCAGTCGTACCTGGGCGACATTGGATTTAAGCGATCGTAGATGGTCGACGCACTCAGCCCGAGACGCTCTCGCAATTGCCGCATGCGCAAAATTCTTAACATTAGTTTATTACTGTTTTCTTTGATCATTTCTACACCCTCTTCGGCTACGGATTCGATGAGAAGGACTTTAAAGCCCCTGCCACCCCAAGTCGTCGAAGGTGCTAAACGCCACATCCACCCTAAGCAGATCTATAGACATCACCGTACATTTTGTGCTTGGCGATTTCACCCCATCGAATCTGCCAGGGTCCACTGCAGCTGCTACTCCTGCTACTAATAGCAAAAATAGCAGCCGCACTCCCCCTACCTCCGCTCAAGACTCCCTTTCGGCTGCACCGTTAGCGTGAATAATTCAGCAGCCATGAGCTGCCTGCTGGTCAACCCATTGCAGTAGTAAGGCCCTACCAGGTCCGCTTGGCTGTCGTCGACCCTGCTCCCAGTCCTGCAGCGTGCGAGAGCTGATCCCCAACTGTTTGGCGAGCGCCTGCTGAGTTAGCTTCAGTCGTTGACGTAAACAACATACTTGCCTGAGGACGTCTGAAGATATCGAGCGGTCCTGCGTGGGATTATGTTGTCTCCTTGGCCCTTGCTGAGGAAGTTGCTTCGAAAGCTCAGAGTTAGCCGTTGTAAAAGTATATAAGGGAAATACGAAACTTACAGGCGCAGGTGGCTGTACTGCCTCTAGTGAACGTACCTGTGACTGACTTTCATACTCAGGATGCCGAGTGAGAAACTCACGGCGCCAATGCTCGCTGTAGCTCATGCGAAAGACTCCTTTTCTAGTGAGAAACAGTGCGGCATTGCCGCACCATAGAATAGGCATACTGAATACCTATCAGGCCATGCTTAAACCCTACTGGTGGTAAACACGGAAAATCCCTGCCCCAGCTCCTGTGACTTGCTGTATTCCTTGCACAAATAGCTCATGGCGTAGACCACTTGTTTGAGTGAATCAGGAAAGCGCCGCTCCAGACATTGATAAACCTGGCCACTGAGTTTGTCTTGGCAGGCATGTACCAACCCTGACATGTCGTGTGCAGCACACCCAATTGCCCAACCCCAAGCGCGCACGATGCGATGAAACAAATTATCCCTGCTGTAAGTGCCGTCTGCGCTAGGCCCGTAGTTACCTAAGCCTCCAATGGCGTCGTAGTTGAGCAATAGCATGAGGTGATAATGGGGCGCCTCGCTGCTGTTGCGCTCCCGACACCAGATGTAGCGAATTTCAGTCGAGTACTTAGTCTCCGCCCAAGCCAGCTCTTTACTTAACTGGTAGAAGAAACGAGTCATTACTTCATTGCTGATGAGCGCATCGGAAGGCATCAACCCAACGGGATAACGTAAATCCACCCGACAGACTAAGGTACGGGACTGTACCGAGAGACAGTGCTGCAAAGTTTCCAAGCCACGCTCTAGGTAGTTCTCAATCAACGGACCATGGGCCAACTGCTGCTGCACGGTGAACCCACGGTATTTGTTGTCGTAATGTAACTTCAGACCAGTATTGCTGGGATGACGTTTTGGTTGATGCTGAAACATGATCGATTTCCTGTGGGCAGTGCATTAGGGTGCTACCGAGAGGAACACAACACCAGGTGCAATTCGGCACCTTGCTTCGGCTTATACGCTGATTACAACTTTTAAATGGCTTTGACTTGTAGTCACGCCATACGTTATTGCTGCTTATGGCGAGCTAGGTTTGTAGTTATCTCTCAGCACACATCCATTAGGTGAACGCTATGGAAGACTGAACACTCAATGACAACCATACTAATTATTAGTCACAATTACAGAGCGTGCTAGACACATACTACTTTAACCGTAACCACAGCAATGCCGTACCCGCACATACTCGGGAGAAATAAGCCGCATGAAAATTTATCCCCGAGCACTCCAGCGAGAAAGCTAATTTCAATACTCGTAAAAAGATTCCATTCTCAGTCGAAATAAGAGCGTATGAACCGACAGGTGTGTGCCGTCGGCGATTTGTAGTCATATAGACACTTCATACCGTAGCCCTGTAAAAAGTTACAGCACTGCCGTAGCCACTTCGTTACGGAGCTTAAAACGACTGTTTCTGTTGCGCCTCTGCCGTAGATGACTGTGAGATACAAGACTAATCAAAAAAATCTCAGATCTATATTACTCCCATGAACACCCTACGGTATCGATGCTGTCGGGGATTTGGCGTGCCTGCAATTCGCTTAACACGCTCGACATTTCAGAGGAATTTTTATGTATACCCCTTGCCCAAGTTGTCACTCAGGACGAGTCGTTACGAAAAACATCGGTAAACAAGCAGGTGGCTTGATCGGTGCTGCAGGTGGTGCCGCCAGCGGTGCTGCCGGAGCGCTGTCGGGCGCAGAAGTCGGTGCAGTATTGGGCGTGGTTGGTGGGCCAGTTGGGATCGCAATAGGCAGTATTGCCGGAGCGCTGCTCGGTGGACTGTTTGGCGGCGTGGCTGGCGGGATAGCCGGGTCCACGCTGGGCGCACAGATGGATGACAAGGTGCTGAACAACTACCAATGCCTGCATTGTGGTTACAACTTCAGCGTCAACCGTTAAGCCGTTGTGAACAGGCATCGTTTGCTGATGAAACGACGCTCTTTTCCATTCATTCGCAAGGAATCATTCCCATGGCTCATCTCGTTGAACAAATGGCTTACGTTGGCGCAACACCCTGGCATGGCCTGGGCAGTCGCCTGTCGCCCCAACAACCGCTCGAAGTCTGGCAGCGCGAAGCGGGCATGGACTGGCAGATTAAAGAAAGCCATGTTCACTTCAAGGCCGACAGCATCGGCCCACTGGGCACCATCCACTCGTTCCCGGAACAAAAAGTGCTGTACCGCTCCGATACCAAAGCACCACTCTCGGTCGTGTCCAGCCGCTACCAAATCGTACATCCGCGTGAAGTTCTGGAGTTCTATCGGGATCTGACCGAAGTCTCCGGCTACGAGCTGGAAACCGCTGGCGTGCTGAAGGGTGGCCGCAAGTTTTGGGCCTTGGCACGCACCGGTCAAACGACCGAGTTGAAAGGCAACGATCAGGTCAACGGCTATCTGTTATTGGCGACGTCCTGTGACGGGACACTGGCCACCACCGCCACCCCGACCACGGTACGGGTGGTCTGCAACAACACCCTGACCATCGCTCTTGATGGTACGACCCGGGCGATCAAAGTGCCTCATAACACCCGCTTTGATCCGCAGGTGGTGAAGAAGCAGTTAGGTATCGCCGTCTCGCAATGGGACGCCTTTATGCACCGGATGCGCATGCTGTCTGAACGCAAGGTTCAGTGGCATGAGGCCTTGGGGTTTTTCATGAACGTGTTGTGTGATGTCAACCCCAACAGTCCGCTACCAGCAGTACTTCCTAACGAGCGAGCGCTGCGCAAGGTGCAGAGCCTGTATGAAGGTCAGGGGCGTGGCGCCACACTGATGTCGGCTCAAGGAACTGCCTGGGGCTTGCTCAATGCTGTGACCGAGTACGTTGATCACGAGCGGCGTGCCCGCAGTACTGAATACCGCATGGACTCCGCCTGGTTTGGCCAAGGGGCTGTCATCAAACAACGCGCCCTGCAGGCCGCACTGCAACTCGCCGCCTAGCGCCACTCACTAACTCAACTATTAAAGCGCCTGGCCAGCTTCTGCTGGCCGGGCGTTTTTTATGCCGCACAGGAAAACATCATGAGCACACAAACTCTGCAACACCCCAGCAGCAAACCCCGTCCTGCCTTACGCCTGGTGGGGACTAAACAACTGCCGCGTGAGGACTGGTTGGCCGTGCGTAAACAAGGCATCGGCAGCTCGGATGCTGCCGCTGCCGTGGGCCTGAACCCTTACAAGTCCCAGCTGGAGCTGTGGCTGGAGAAAACCGGGCGTGACACCTCACTTCCCAAGATCGATCCACAGGATGAAGAAAGCCCAGCTTACTGGGGCAACATCCTGGAGCCGATTGTCGCAACACATTACACCCGGCGCAGTGGTCATCGGGTGCGCCGGGTCAATGCGGTGCTGCAGCATCCTGATCCCAAACTGCCCTGGATGTTGGCCAACATCGACCGTGAGGTGGTCGGCGCCCCAGAAGTGCAGATTCTCGAATGCAAAACCGCCGGCATAAACGGCGCACGCCTCTGGAAAGAGGGTGTGCCCGAGTATGTGCAGTTGCAAGTCATGCACCAGCTCGCCGTCACCGGCAAGCAGGCCGCTGATGTGGCTGTACTGCTCGGTGGTCAGCACCTGGAGATCCATCGCATTGATCGCAACGACTCACTGATTGCTCGGCTGATCGACTTGGAGCAGCTGTTCTGGGATTACGTCGTCAGTGATACCCCGCCGCCGGCAGACGGATCTGCCTCAGCGGAGCAGGCGTTGCGCTGTCTCTATCCACAGGACAGTGGGCAGAGCGTGGACTTCAGCCAGGACATGCTGCTCTGTACGACCTTTACTGCACTGCAGAGCGTGCGCGAGTCAATTGCACAGCAGGAGAAGCTGGAAGCTCAGCTCAAGCAAAAATTACAACAGGCCATGGGCGATGCCAGTCGGGCGACCTTCGCCACTGGCTGCATCACTTGGAAGAAAGCCAAAGACAGCATGGCCCTAGATATCCCCCGCTTGTTGAAAGAGAAGCCCCATCTGCAAGTGCGCTACGCAACCACCAAAACCGGCAGTCGGCGTTTTCTGCTGGCCTGAACGTTTGTTCGCTTCTCCCTTATTCCCATGCCCTTTTCCAACGCCACCCTGGCCGTTAGCGCGGTCTCGGCGGCGTTTTTATTTCAGATGCAGGAGAACTCCCATGCTCAAAGGCTTAGCTATCACCCCGCCCGTGCTCGGGCGCATTTCCATCGGCAAGGTCGTTGAGAAAAACGGCAAACGTCTGCCGGAGAAAGATGATCAGTTCACCCTGACCTCCCAAGTTCAAAACCGCGACGGCTGGTTGCTGCATCCCCTTAACGAAGAACTGCGCAATGGCCAAGGCGGCAAGCTGCGCAGCATTCCGATGCGGCTGCTGTTCAACGAGCCGGATCTAAACTTTCGCGCTGACTACACCTTGTTCGACCGAAACACTGCCAGGCCTTTGTGCGTAGGCAATGGTGAGACCTGCAAGCGTCTGACCAAGGACGGCATTCAATCGTTGCCCTGCCCGTCACCGGATGGCTGTTCACTGGCTCAAGGCAATGCCTGCAAGCCTTACGGACGGCTGAACGTGGTGATTGGCGATGATGATCCGCTGGGCAGCTTTGTATTTCATACCACCGGCTTTAACAGCATCCGCACCCTGGCGGCACGTCTGCAGTACTTCAGCGCAATCTCCGGCAATCGCCTGGCCTGCCTACCGCTGGAGTTGCGTCTGCGCGGTAAATCCACCCGACAAAGCCATGGCACGCCGATTTTCTACGTCGATATCACGATCAGAAGTGGCCTTTCGCTGGAGGAGGCATTAATCGAGGCCCAGCACACCGATGAGGCCCGCCTCAGTGCGGGGTTCGATCAACCAGCCTTGGACCGTGCGGCCCGCCAGGGCTTAAACAATGGGGCCTTTGAAGACAGTGGGGACGACACCGGCATTGTCGAGGAATTCTTCCCTGCCACTGAAGATCAACCTAGCAACACAGAGCCCCAATCCCAACTGGGAGAGCCTGCCAAACCCTCACTTGCCCAAAAACTGGAATCCCAGGCCATGCGGCACAACGGCAAGCCCAGCGTCCAGTAACCGCGCGCCTCCTCTTTTATTTCACACGCATTCGCACAGGAATACCGTCATGAAATATCACAAACTCCGGGCTGGAGAGGCATCCGGCACCTACGTCATGGAATCACCGGTCACCGAGGCCGACATCCTGCAAATGGCTCAACAACTCGCGATGTATCGTCTGTCTAAAGGACGGGCGTTGACCGAGCGTAGACTCGTCTTCAGTCACCTACAAACCCTGCTGCAATTCCATGATTACGAGGTCTTTGCTTTGTTACTGCTCGATACCGAGCACCGGGTTATAGGCTTCAAGGAACTATTCAGGGGTGAATTGGAAGTTGCCTGCGTTTCACCTCGAGAGGCGGTCAAGATCTCCCTGGAGCATAACGCAGCAGCCGTGATCCTAGTGCACAACCGTCCTTCTAGCGATTCCGAGCCCAGCCAAGCCAATTGCGTACTGACCATTACCCTCAAGAATGCTCTCAACATGATTGGCGCTCAGACATTGGATCATGTAGTGGTGGGCCGTGAAGGCTGCATATCACTGGCCGACCAAGGCAGCTATTAACCCGAGAGCTTTATCATCCCGCCCGACAGACCATCCTTGGCCAATCCTGGGGTGGTCATCGGCACATGGGGCCTGTAATAAAAGCATCTTTTTTTGTGTTATCCGCGCTGGAATGAGGTGATACGGAACAAATGGCCTTGAAGGGATAGGCATGGAAGCAATGGCAGCTAGTACAATTTCTCAAAACCTCAACTCAAGGCCCCCATGAAGTTACTCAATACCTACGACGACCGAGATGACGCCGAGGAAGCCGCCGAAAAGCTGACAGGCAACAAGCGCCTCGCCAGTGAGCGTGACGCTACCGTAGTGATTTACAACCTTTTTGGTATCCCGAGCTGGGGCAACCTCCATCGTTTGGGGATGCACAATCTGAGTGAGCTGAAATCCTTGTTGGATCGCCGCTCAACGTGGCAGCCTGCTGATACCGCTCGACACCAAGAAATACTGACTGCCTTAGAGAGGGTAGCCAAAAACTATGCCCTCGAACTCCCGGCCCACTGGCTATAGTCGCTTTATCTAAAAGTCTGCATATCCAGACACCTAAAAGCAAAACGGGCTAATAGGAACAACAGAGAGCAATCAATGCCGACTATTGAATCGAAAGGTACGCTCACCCCTCACCACGCCAAGTATTTTGCTTGGGAGCTAACACGTCGCCGTGCAGCCAGCGAGGAGGACCGGCTTTCCCAGTCGCTTTTCGATGCCAGTGTCGACCTCAACCCTCATCAGATTGATGCCGCCCTTTTTGCCCTGCAAAACCCACTGAGCAAAGGCGTGATGCTGGCTGATGAAGTCGGTCTGGGTAAAACGATTGAAGCCGCCCTGGTCTTAGGACAGCTCTGGGCCGAACGCCGTCGCCGCCTCTTGGTTATCTGCCCTGCGGCACTGCGCAAGCAATGGGCGCAGGAGCTTTCCGACAAATTCAA
Source organism: Pseudomonas sp. PS02303 (assembly GCF_029959925.1). Taxonomy (NCBI): domain Bacteria; kingdom Pseudomonadati; phylum Pseudomonadota; class Gammaproteobacteria; order Pseudomonadales; family Pseudomonadaceae; genus Pseudomonas; species Pseudomonas sp. PS02303. Next base: position 34,455 of record NZ_JASCOM010000024.1, on the reverse strand, counting down.
TTTGCCCGCCCAAGTGCTGGATGCCCGCACCTGGAAACAGCTTCGCCAAGACGGCATTTACGATCCGTTGGACCGCGACGTTATCAGCATCATGTCACTCCACTTCGCTGCGCGTATGGAGGAGCAGCTAGGCAATATCCCCTGGGATTTAGTCGTCATCGATGAAGCCCACAAGCTGCGTAATGCCCACCGAAAAAGCAACGAAACGGGGCAATCCCTCAAGCGCTCACTGGCCGGGCGACGCAAGCTCTTACTAACTGCCACACCGCTGCAGAACTCACTCATGGAGCTGTATGGTCTCAGCTCGCTGATTGACGAGGACATCTTCGGCGATGAGCGCAGCTTTCGTGCTCAGTACAACAACACTGATGGTGACCTGGCAGCTTTACGCCGTCGCTTGCAACACTTTATCAAGCGCACCCTGCGTAGGGATGTACTTGAGTACGTGCCCTATACCCAGCGCCATGCACTGACCACACCATTTACCCCGAGCGATGACGAGCAGAGGCTTTACGACCTCATCTCCGCGTATCTGCACCGCGACTTCAGCTATGGTTTCCCACAGCGCCAGAAGCATCTCGTGGCCCTTATTCTGCGCAAGCTGCTGGCCTCGTCCACGGAAGCTGTCGTCGCCACACTGCAAGCCATCAAAGCACGCCTGCAGAAACTGCTGGATCGCCAGAGCATCGATGAGGAATGGTTCGAACACCTGATTGAAGAAGACGACCTGGAGGAAGACCTTCTCGAAGCAGCGGAAGAGTCGGCCAACTACGAGACCCATGACTCAGCCAGCAGAGTCGACTTCGAGCTGCTGAGTAAAGAAATCGCAGAGCTCGACGTTTATATCGAGATCGCTCACAACATTCGTGAAGACCAAAAATCCTTCGCACTGCTGAACGCGTTGGAACAAGGCTTCGCACGTATGTCCGGTATGGGCGCACCGCGTAAGGCGGTGATCTTCACTGAATCCCGCCGCACCCAGGAATACCTGGCCCGCTTTCTCGAGGCTCATGGTCACGCCGGCAAGATTGTCACCTTCAGCGGTGGCAATCAGGGTGAAGCCGCTACCGGCATCTATCAGCGCTGGCTGGCTCGTTACCATGGCAGCGACCGAGTCACCGGCTCTCCTGCCATCGACCGCCGCACCGCGCTGATCGACCACTTCCGAGATAATGCCGAAATCCTGATTGCCACCGAGGCGGCCGCCGAAGGTGTGAACCTACAGTTCTGCTCCCTGGTGGTGAACTACGACCTGCCCTGGAACCCCCAGCGCGTAGAGCAACGCATTGGTCGCTGCCATCGCTACGGGCAGCGCTTTGACGTAGTTGTGATCAATTTCCTTAACCAACGCAATGCCGCAGACCAGCGCGTACTGGAGCTACTGCAGGACAAGTTTCAGCTGTTCGATGGTGTCTTCGGTGCGTCTGACCAAGTACTCGGCAGGATCGAAGTCGGCATCGACTTCGAGAAACGCATTGCCGAAATCTACGACCGCTGCCGCACGCCTCAAGAGATCGACGCAGCTTTCGCCAGACTGCGCACGGAACTGGATGCGGATATCCAGGCACGCATGCTGGAAACCGAAAAGCTCCTGTTGGAAAATTTCGACGCTGACATCCACAGCCTGCTCAAAACCCACAAAGAACGCGCTGAAAGCCAACTAGATAGAATCACGCGTCTTTTTTGGCAGCTGACCCAATACATCCTGGCAGAACAAGCAAGGTTCGACAGCAAGCTACTGACCTTCGACCTCAGCCTACCGCCCCTCCCCCAGATCGCAACCGGGCACTACCAGCTCATTCGCAAGGGCGAGCTGGCAAAACAAGCTCAGATTGAAAACACCCGAATCTACCGCCTGACGCACCCATTGGGTGAATACGTACTCGATCAGGGACGTAGTGCTCCTGTCCCTACAGCCACTCTGCGCTTCAGTTATGCGCAATGGCAGGAAGACCGTAACCCTCGCATCAGCGTGATCGAGCAATTGGTCGGTCAGCAGGGCTGGCTGCAACTCAACTTGCTGGAACTCGACAGCTTCCAGCGTGAGGAACACCTGATTTTCACCGCTATGGCAGATACCGGTGAGTTGCTTGACCAGGAAACCTGCGAGAAGCTCTTCCAGCTTTATGCCACGGCCACGCCGGCCCAGGCCACACCTCCAGATGATCTGCATGGCAACGCCCGTCGCCAGCTCGATGCAGCATTGAGCCAGGCGCTGGAGCAAAACGACAAATTTTTCCAGCAGGAGCGTGAAAAACTGGATGCCTGGGCCGAAGACCGCATCTTTTCTGCCGAGCAGGCACTACAAGACACCAAGCTCAAGTTGAAAGGCCTAAAGCGGCAAGCCCGTACCGCCCAGAGTATGGACGAGGCACGCCGTCTCCAGGACGACATTCGCAAAGTGGAAGGCGAACAACGCCGCCAGCGCCAAGAAATCTTCTCCGTGGAGGACGAGATCGAAGCACGTCGTGATGCACTCATCGAAGCACTTGAGAAACGCTTGCACCGTTCCAGCCGTTCTCAAGCGCTCTTTACCATTCGCTGGGCAGTCGCCTGATATGTCGCTAAAACTCAATTTCAAGAACACGTTTCGCAAACATGTCGCCACTAGCGACCCAAGAACAAAACATGTCGCAGAAATCAAAAATTAGCGACACGTAAAGCACACATGTTTACACTGACGCCACGAAAAGGGCGCTCATCAGAGCGCCCTTGCTTTTAGATGGATATCCCAAGGACTAGGCTCCAATCCATGACTGCATCCCACTTCCCTTGGCAGGCCGACAAGCCCTATAACCAGCTTCCGCCCTTGCCGCCGGCAGCTGAGCTTGAAACCCGCGCAGTGCTCAAACTCTGCATTAAGGCGCGCACAGCCTTGGCCGAATTGAAACAGGCGGCCGAGTTGATCCCTAACCAGACAATGCTGATCAACACCATCCCGCTGCTGGAAGCCAAGGACAGCTCGGAGATCGAAAGTATCGTCACCACCACGGATTTGATCTTCCAGCACGCCCAAGATGGCGACAACCATGCCGACCCCGCAACCAAGGAAGCCTTGCGCTACCGCAAGGCCCTGCAACATGGCTACCAGTCGCTGGCCGAGCGCCCACTCTCCACCGGCACGGCAGTCGAGATTTGTCGCACGCTCAAAGGCGTGAACATGGATATACGCCGGGTGCCAGGTACCCAATTGGCCAATGACCGTACCGGAGAGATCATCTACACCCCACCGGAGGGCGAAGATCGCTTGCGTGACCTGCTCGCCAACTGGGAGCGTTTCCTGCACAACGAGACTGACCTGGACCCACTGGTGCGCATGGCCGTCGGCCATTATCAGTTCGAAGCCATTCACCCGTTCACCGACGGCAATGGCCGTACCGGGCGGGTGCTCAACACCCTGTACCTGATCCAGGAAGGTTTGCTGAATCTGCCGATTCTCTACCTTAGCCGTTACATCATCGCCCACCGAGCCGAATACTACCGTCTGCTGCTCGATGTAACCTGTGAGCAAGCTTGGGAACCCTGGCTGCTGTACATGCTCAGCGCCGTGGAAGAAACTGCTCGCTGGACCAGCGCCAAAATTGCCGCCATCCGCAGCCTATCCGAACACACCACCCAATTCGTTCGGGAACAGCTGCCAAAAACCTATTCCCGCGAGCTGGTGGACGTGATTTTCGAGCAACCCTACTGCCGCATCAGCAACGTCGTCGACAAACAGATTGCCCAGCGCCAGGCCGCCTCTCGCTACCTCAAAGAGCTGGTCGCCATCGGTGTTCTGCAAGAAGTGCAGGTCGGTAAGGAAAAGCTCTTTATCCATCCCAAGCTAATGCAACTTCTGATTCGCGACAGCAACGACTTCAAGCACTACGCCTGACCCATTTTTGAGAAGTACATATGAGCAAGCACAAAGACCAATTTATCGCCCTGCTGGGTGATCTCTTCCAACTGAATCAACCAGAGCTCGACTTCGGTCTGTACCGCATCCTTCACGCCCGTAGCGCGCAGATCAAAAGCTTTATCGATAACGAACTGGGCAGCGAGATAGACGCCCACTTTGCCAGCCAATCGCAAAACAACGCCCATGACACCCTTGAAGCCGCCCGCGTAAAAGTCACCGAGACGCTGGGAGAAGACGCCTTCCTACCCACGGGTGAAATGAAGCCTGAATATCGCGGTACCAAGGTCGGTAAAGAATACGAGCTTGCCCAGCAGCACGCACGCGATGGTGGTGGCGTACTGGCTGACGATGCCCAAGTGTACGAACACTTGTACCGATTCTTCAGCCGCTATTACGACAAGGGCGACTTCATGTCGAAGCGCTACTTCGTTGCCGAAAACGACAGCCGCGCCGCACCCTATGCCGTGCCCTACGATGGCCGCGAAGTCATGTTGCACTGGGCCAACAAAGACCAGTACTACATCAAATCGAGCGAAGCGCTCAGCAATTTCACCTTTGACCTCATCGCAGCCCAGGCCAAGGAACAAGGCCCGCAAAGCGGCTTCGAATTCCAACCAGCAGCCACAACCCCGCTGAAGGTGCATTTCCGCCTGGCCGCAGCAGCAGAGGGTGAACACAACAACGTCAAGGAAGGCGAGGAGCGCTTCTTTATAATCCACGCGGCAGGACCGCTGAAGCTGGAAACCAACGATAGAGGTCTACCGGAGCTCGTCGTGCAGTTCGACTACCGCCCTGACAGCACGAAGTCTGGCCAAGCCAGCACTTGGCAACAGAAACGTCTGGCGGAGGCCGAACAGGTAGTAGGTGAGCAACTCGCCAATCTAGTTTTCAAACACCCTGAGCTTCGCGCCTTTGAAGAGCCGCTATTTGCGCCAGCCCCCACCGATAAGCAGCCAACACGCACCTTACTAGCCAAGTATCTGGGCCAGTTCACGGCGCGCAACACCATGGACTACTTCATCCATAAAAACCTAGGTGGCTTCCTGCGCCGCGAACTGGACTTCTATATAAAGAACGAGATCATTCGCCTCGACGACATCGAGGCAGCCGATGCTCCGCGCGTGGATGAATACCTGAAAAAGCTACGCGTGCTGCGCAAGATTGCACGTCGCATTGTCGACTTTCTCGCACAACTCGAAGACTTTCAGAAAAAGCTCTGGCTCAAGAAAAAATTCGTTATCGAGTCCCAGTACTGTATCACCCTGGATCGCATCCCGGAAAGTTTCTATCCAGAAATTGCAATCAATGAACAGCAGCGGGAAGAGTGGGTGAAATTATTTGCCATTGATGAAATCAAGGCAGACATGGCACAACCCGGGTACAGTGAGCCTCTCACTGTGGACTTTTTGAAAGCCAACCCATTTTTGAGTATCGACACCCGCTTTCTTGGCGAAGATAAAAAAGCACAGCTGCTTGCGAGCTTGGTAGATATTGATGAGAGCTGCAACGGAATTTTATTACACGGCGATAACTTCCAGGCTCTTAATCTTGTACAAACCCGATTAAACAAGCAGATAAAAGCCGTTTATATCGACCCGCCCTACAATACAGATGCTGGGCCTATTGCATACAAGAACGGCTATCGCAGCTCCTCTTGGTGCTCACTTATGGCAGATCGGCTTGCCATTACTCCAGCCCTGATGAGCATCGACGGTGTTTTGTGCGCCACAATTGATGATTATCAGCAACGTGAGCTCAGCTACCTTATTGAGCAGCAATTCGGTCAGGATAACCTGCTCGGTACTATTGCCGTCCGTATCAACCCGTCTGGCCGTCCCGTTCCGAGTGGTTTAGCGCAAGCACATGAGTACGCAATTTTCGCCAGAAATACTTCTGTAGGCGAACTGGAAAAGCTTCCTCGTAGCGAAAAGCAGTCAGCACGCTACAAGCAGGAAGATGAAAATGGCAATTTTATGTGGGAGCTCTTTAGAAAAAGGGGATCAAACTCAGAGCGAAAAGACCGACCATCTCTTTTCTATCCCTTATACGTGATGGGGGAGTCTATTCGCGCCCCCAATATGAGCTGGGATGAAGACAAAAGAATATGGACTGACATAGAATCGCCAAAACAAGGTGAAGTAGCTGTCTTCCCGATTGACGACTCAGGCGGTGAAAGGACTTGGAGAGGAAAGCCCAGCAATGTCAAAGGAACACCCGAAAACTATAAGGCAAAAACTAACGATGATGGCAGCATTACTATTTACTATAAATTTCGCCCAGGCTCAGATGGTGTACTCCCCCCCACCAACTGGATTGATGCAAAGTACTCGGCCACTGAGCATGGAACAGGCGTTCTAAAACATTTTTTTGTTGGTGCAACCCCGTTTACATACCCTAAGTCAATATATGCCGTAGAGGATTGTTTGCGTGTATCAGGCTTAGGCAGCTCGCAATTTGCACTCGATTATTTTGGCGGTTCAGGGACAACTGGGCATGCCGTAATAAATCTCAACAGAGAAGATGGCGGCAATCGAAAGTATGTCCTAGTTGAGATGGGGGCCTATTTCGACACGGTGTTAAAACCTCGCATTCAGAAAGCGGCCTACTCCAAAGACTGGAGCGAAGGAAAACCCGTGTCTCGGGAAGGTATTAGCCATTGCCTGAAGTATATTCGCTTAGAGTCTTTCGAGGACACGCTAAACAATCTGCAACTGCCAGACACTCCGCGCCTGAATATCAGCGCACCTGATTCCGTTGAGATGGCACGCGAATATCTGCTCAAGTACTGGCTGGAATTTGAAACCGCCGGCAGCCCAAGCCTGCTCAATGTGCGTGAGTTTACTGATCCCACGTCCTACAAACTCAAGGTCAAGCAGCCTGGCAGCGATGCCCAAGTGGAGAAAACCATCGACTTGGTGGAAACCTTCAACTGGCTGATTGGTCTGCATGTCGCCCACCTCGACCAACCGCGCCGCTATGCCATTGAACTGGTTCGTGAAACTGACCCGGAGCTACCCAAAGACCAGGATACGCGCTGGCGTTCCAGCTCCATCAAGGAACGAGACGATGGCGAGTTCTGGTTCCGTGCTGTGGAAGGCCACATCCTCCGCGTACCGGGAGACGATTTGTCGCGGGAGCGTGTGCTGGTGATCTGGCGTAAGCTGACTGGCGACTCCGGTCGCGATCAAGCCGCGCTGGAAGCATGGCTGAACAAGCGCGGCATCAACCCGCGTGAAAGTGAATACGCCTATATCTACATCAGTGGCAATCATGCTCTGCCCAGCGATGGCGATGCCGCCACACGCGTGCGTCTGATCGAAGAAGCCTTCGCCCAGCGCATGTGGGAGGACGCTTGAGATGGCCCGCGCCCCGCGTAAAAACAAAGTTCAGCCACCACTGGTAGCCAGTCACTTTCAGGATGCGTTGGTACTCAATCAGTACCTCATAAGCCTGTTTGGTATCGACCCGCTGGTGACTCACAAGGATGAAGGCCGCACTGTGCGGCCACTGGAGATAATCGCTAAATCACTGCGTACCGCCGAGCCGGGCATCGGCCCGGACGGCAAGCACCGCTTTCTGGCGAAGCTGATTTCGCACCTGCCTGCCAATGCGACATTGACCCCGGTCGAGCTGGAGCGTTATGACGCCAACCTGGTAGCGCATACGCGAGCCATCAATGCCCGGCGTAAGCACAAAGGAGAAATCGCCTGGAAGTACTTTCAGTGGCTGACTCTGTTGTTTGTTGAAATCTACCTCGACCGTTATTTCAACGACCGCCAGGGCCTCTGTGCGGTACTAAATGAGTTTATCGAGCGTTTCAACCTGCATCACCAAGGCCAAGGTCGCGAAACGGGCATCGGCGCGTACGCTATTGAAGACCTGAACAAGCTCTGCCTGCAAAACGCCACGGGCAGCGGCAAGACGCTGCTCATGCATGTGAATTTACTGCAGTTTGCCCAGCATGCGCGGGCGACCGGGCAGGCCGATGCTTTCAGCCGGGTCATTGTGCTGTCGCCGAACGAACGCTTGTCCGAGCAGCACGAGCGAGAGCTGCGCGAGAACGGTTTTTACCCGGAGCCACTCCGCCAGGAAAGCGACCTGATCTCACGCGGGCAAAGCGCCCTCGACGTGCCGCTGCTGACTGAAATCACCAAACTGGCGGACGAACAAAAGGTCAAACAAATGGCCGTCGACAGCTTTGGCGATGGCAACCTGCTGCTAGTGGACGAAGGCCATCGTGGCATGAGCGGCAGCGACTGGAAAAGTAAGCGCGACAAGTTGGCGGCCAAGGGCTTCACCTTTGAGTATTCCGCCACCTTCAAGCAGGCAGTCAAGGCAGCCAACGACCGCGTGTTGGCTGAAAGCTACGCCAAAGCAGTGCTGTTCGATTACAGCTACCGCTATTTCTATGCGGACGGCTACGGCAAGGACTACCGCATCTTCAACCTGCCTAGGGATGAGCTGGCTCACAAGGACACCTATCTGACCGCTGCCCTGTTGGGGTTTTATCAGCAGCTACGCATGTTCACCGAGGCGGGTAATCGCTACACCGGCTACAACCTGGAAAAGCCGTTGTGGGTCTTTGTCGGTGCCAGCGTCACCGGGCGCAAGGTCGATGAGGAAAGCGTATCGCCATCCGATGTGGCGCAGATTCTCGATTTCCTGGCGCGCTTCCTCGCCCACCGTGAAGCCTTTACCACTCTCATCCATACCGTGCTCAATGGCAACAGCCAGCAGACCGGCCTGCTCGATGCTCAAGGCCGCGACATCTTCGTGCAGTCCTTCCCTTACCTGAAGGGCTTGAAGCAAAGCGCAGCACAGTTCTATTCCGACATCTGCCAGCGTCTGTTCCATGCCCCTGGCGGCGGTCACCTAGTGGTCGAGCGCGTTAAAGGCGACAGCGGCGAGTTGCTGCTGAAGGTTGGTGAAGCCGATCAACCCTTTGGCGTCATCAACGTCGGCGATGCGGCGGCGCTGGCCAAGCATGTGCAGGACGAACTGGAACACAAGCACTCCCTGGCCGAGGTACGACCCAGTGAATTTGGCGAGCCAGTGTTCGGCGATGTACATAAACCAACCTCCCCAATTCACATGCTGGTCGGCTCAAAGAAGTTCATCGAAGGCTGGGACTGCTGGCGGGTATCCAGCCTCGGCCTTATGCGCATGGGCCAAAGTGAAGGAGCACAAATCATTCAGCTGTTCGGGCGCGGCGTGCGTTTGAAAGGCAAAGAGATGAGCCTGATGCGTACCAGCCGCTATCAGCAAGTGAACCCACCACGGGATATTCACTTCCTGGAAACGCTGAACGTGTTCGGTGTGCAGGCTGACTTTATGGCGACCTTCCGTGATTTCCTCGAAAGCGAAGGTCTACCGCCGAACGATGCGCCTCATGTCGAGGAAATCACCCTTAACGTCACCCATGATTTTGGCAAAAAGCTGAAGATTCTCCGCTCCAAGTTCCGCAAAGATACCCAAGAGCAATACGATTTCCGGAAGCACGGCCCTATCGTGAATATCAGCATAGATGCCCTCCCTCCTGGTTTGATCAAGGGCGGGATGCCATTTGTAGTTGATCGTTTTCCTCGACTGCAGATGATCCAGGCTGCAGAAATAGCAGGCCAGTCGCCCGAAGCGGTTGTAAACCCATATCGCAACTTCGATGCCCTACGCCTTTCAATGCTCGACTGGGACAAACTGTGGTTTGACCTTGAGCGCTTCCGTCGCCAGCGACACCTGGATAACGTAATCGTAAAAGCTGAAGCACTACGCCCTCTGCTGGAGACACCGGATTGGTATCGCATCCTAGTGCCAGCGCATTGGTGGGCACCCTCGATGGCAAACCTGCGCCACTGGCAGTCGATAGCCTTCGAACTGCTCAGCGGCGCGCTGGAGCGCTGCTTCAATCACCAAAAGCGCAAATATCTCGATCCGCGTATGGAGCTGGTTCTGCTGGCACGCGACAACGCCAACCTGCCGGCCGACGACATTAACTACCAACTGATCGTCGAGGCAACAGAGCAATACCTTATCGACGATATCAAGGCACTGAAGGAAGAGCTAGCGCAGGTTGGCTGGCGTGATCATGGGCATGTACAAGGCCTGAAGCTTGCAGCGCACCTTTACGAGCCACTGCTTTCCAGTGAGAAAGTGAAGATCCAACCCGTCGCCCTCAATAAGTCCGAGTTCCAATTCGTCGACGATTTGCGCCTCTGGCTGGAAGCCCACGAAGCAAACCTTGCCGAACGCGGCGAACGTATTTTCCTGCTGCGCAACCTGGTCAAGCAGGGCGTTGGCTTCTTTGAGGCCGGTAATTTTTATCCTGACTTCATACTCTGGTGCATGAAGGCGGATGGCAGCCAACGCATCTGTTTCATTGATCCTCATGGGCTAGAACACGAAGGTCCCGGCAGCGACAAAATTCAGCTCTCGCAGAACATTAAGGATCTGGAAGCGCGCTTGAGTGACCCAGACGTTAAGCTGGAGTCGATCATCCTGTCGCCGAATACAAACCGCATGCGAATCGAGCACCTGTGGAGCCAACAAGGGCTACCGGTACCTGATTTGAACGCTCTGCATGTTTTCTTCATTGGCGAGCAAGACTACATCAGCAAGGTGATGGCGTTGGTGCGACCTTAATCCCCTATCTCTTTCTTGAAGTGATGGGCATTTCTGGCCCATCACTTCGATGAGTGACCGTACTCATTCGATGGTTCCAGGCTGTCTGTTAAGAGGGCTAACCAGCTAACAGTCATGGACAGAACGATGGCATTTTGCCTAATCTCGGAGTTGGGTCTACGACAGATGCACTCGCGAATCAAGGAGCCGGTATGCCAACGTTGGGATGGATTCAGGAAACAGGTCTGGACCGATTATGGGAAAGAGGCACTGAGCCAGGCTCCTCGGCCTTGCCGACTCGCTATACATGCCGTTATTGCAACCAGGTTTTCAAGTCGATTGCCGTACGCGAACAGCACGAACTTGAGCACCCACTGCTCAATCCAACCATGTTCTATCGTGACCGTGAGCTCGGCGCCACACGCCTGCTGATCAATGCACCGATCCAGCTTGGCGACATTGGTGCACGCAATGTTAGCAAGATTGAACTCAACGGCCAGCCACTTGGCTCTATCACTGAACTGACTCAGGCTTTGAAGTCAGTAAGTAGGGGCTTTTTTAGTGTCACCTATGCCAATGAGACGCTGGAAAAGAGCCTCAAGATTGAAGTGTGCATTGCCGACCCTCAGCAACTGGCTGAGGTTGATCAGGCCTTCAGGGCGCAATTTTCTACCGGCAGTATTGCCGATCCTTTGCTCGAGGCATTCACTGCCTCCGTCAAATACTGCGACACCGTCAGCCGATACGTAGACGGACTGGTGCGCTACCTCCACGGTTTGAAAGCCAAAGACCACCTATCTGACATCACCACGTTCGAAGATTTCGACAAACGCTTCAATCAGGCACTGGATTCTCTGAGAGATTACACTACGCCGCTTGCAGCGGCTGTGCGCGCCGTGATCCGTTTCAATAGAAACGACTTCAGTTTGATGCAGAGAGCCTCAGGTCTACCAGATCTGGACAGGACTATCGCCTTTTTCTGCGGTGACGATTTAGTCAGTAGTACATTCGCATCGCCAGATGCGCAACTGCCTGTGGATCAGTCCTCTGAGTTCATTCTTGCGAATCTGATTCCATCCTTTTCCGATTCGACGCTGGCAGATATCGAGGAACGAATCACTTGGTTACCCGCCAAGTACCGGTCGCTGCAGGATACCAGCAAGCTCAACTACCTGTGTTTCCGTAAAGCGGTGGTGGTCGAGGACATGGCCTCGGTCGAAAAGTACCGCAAAAAGCTCAGGCATGATGACGTGTTCAACACCCTTACTGGAGAGAAATGATCCATGACCGGACATGAATCAGATACTGCATTGCCACAACAGCAGGCAGCTGAGGCCAAGCCGGCTAGAAAAAAGAAGCCAGCTACAGAGGCCAAACCGATCGCAGAGATTATTTCGCAGATCTTCGCAATCAGCGTGGACAAAGATAAGAACATCAAGCCAGCTATCCTGAGCCAGGCCGACTTCAGAGCCATAGTCAGTTGCCAAGCCGCCGCTGAACTAGATGCTCATCTGGCGGATAAAGTGGCTCAGGATGCGAGGAAAACTGACCCGCAACTCAATGCGCTGGCGCTACCAGCAAATGTCGTGACGGCGCACAGCGTCATGTTTTACTGACTTTTTGTGTTCGGCTTGCCAGCGTTCTGTGGATCAACTGGCATCGTGAGTCGCATGACCTGTTTCAGGATATTTTGGACGGAGATAAGGGTCTCGACTCCACCCCGCAACGGTTCCTGTGCAATGCCATTACAGCGCTATACAGCAGGCGGATCGAACATGTGCGGGCCCTGCCAGTTGTACCACTGCTGACAGACAGCGCAACAGACACCCTTGCTGGTTCGACAATCTTGACCCCGACCGAACTAGCCATTCAGCGCGACAATCTGCTACTGATCGGTGGGCTTTGGCTGCTTGCCAACGGCAAAAGCGATCCCTCTCAGGCGATCGTGTTTTTCACAGAGCTGCTTGAGAAACGCCAATCACGTAATAGGAGCAATCGTGACGTTGCCCTTTATCTAGCTGAGCGGTATGCCAAGCACGAGAGCTTGCTGGCCGACACGCTCGACTACTTCAAGCAACGGGCAAACGAGCAGATTACCGATGGCAAACGCCTGCAGTCTGCACTTGAGCATAGCGAGCAAGAAGCTGCGCGGCTCAGGACGCGACTAACTGAACATAAGCGGACGACTGCAGAGCAAGCTCAGCGAATTTCTGCAATGGAGGCGGAAATCAGCCAACTGCAGCACATGCTTGAGGAGCAGCAGTTGGACGAGCGGGCCAAACGCACCCACTTGCGCGACAACACTGGGCAGGTCAAAGCAAGAGCTTTCAACCTGCTGACTGAAGATGTGCTAGAACCGCTTAAGCTCTCACTCTCGGCCTTGCAACGCGAAAAGCCGAAAACGGAAGTTGCCGCGCATCATATTGAACTGGCTGTAGAAAGCATCGAAAGGGATATCAAATGGTTCAAAGAATAGGCATCGACTTCGGCACCACCAACAGCCTAATTTCTGTCGTTACCCGCGAAAGCAAGATCTCCTCGTTTGATGACACGGGGCGCCCGCATCCCTCGGTAGTGCGTTACGAGGGCGACCAGGTAATCTGTGGCCGGCGTGCACGCGACAAGCTAGAGCATCTGGGCATAGGTGTTCTGGGTAATACCGTGCGCGGCCCGAAAAAACTGCTGGGTAAGGAGCATGTGAACGTCGATGGACGGGTGATGACACCTGTTGGCGTGATTGCCGACTACATCAATCACCTGATTGAACATGCCCGCGCATCGGACGAAGAGCAGGTAGCCGACCTTACCCGCGCAGTCGTGACCATCCCGGTAGCCTTGGATGGACGAGGTCGTCAGGACTTGCGCGAAGCGCTGCTGCAGGCGGGCGTGCATGTCGATACCTTTGTACATGAGCCGCTTGCGGCCCTGTATGGCTATTTCAAGGATCTGGATAACACTCACGACGCCCTGTCTTTCTATGAGGACAGGATGATCCTAGTATTTGACTGGGGTGGCGGAACACTGGATCTCACATTGTGCAAAGTAGTTAATGGTGCTCTGGTGCAGATCCTCAACCGGGGCAACAATTCGGTTGGCGGTGACTATCTGGATGATGCCATCCTCTCCTACGTCACCGATCAACATGCGGCCAAATTTGGTTGGACCGCCGAGGAAAAGCTGTCGGTCAACCCTGGAATGCGCGCCAAACTGCTCACCCAGTGCGAACGTGCCAAGATCACACTCTCCACGCGTGAAAAAACACATATTTTTCTGCCAGATTACTATCAAGGCGAGAGCGCCGAAGAAACCGAAATCGATATCTGGCTCACGCGCTATGAGCTTGAAAAAGTCTGCACCAGATTGATCAACCAGGGCATCAATGAGATCGATGCCCTGCTCGCACCTGACAAGGCCGATGTCGACCCACAAACCCTATCGCTCTGCCTTGCGACTGGCGGCCTAGTCAACATGCCGCTTATAAAGAGCAAGCTGACAGAAATTTTCGGTGTTTCTGCCCTGCACATTTCCGAAAAAGGCGACCGTATCATCTCAGAAGGTGCCGCCTGGATCGCCCATGACAACCTGCAATTGGCACTGGCAAAACCCTTCGAACTGGTCGAGGCAAGGAACTCTTTGTTGACCATCATTCATGAAGGAACACGCTTACCACTGCGCGGTGAGTCCATTCAGAAGAGGCAGTCGATGTACTGTTCTGACCCGCGTGACGGTAAGGCCATCTTTACCTTCAAGCGCCCCCAAATGGTCCAGAAGTCTGCGGCTGCAGACCCCAGAACCACCTATGGCAGTCTGGTAGTGGAAGTAAATCCGGCGTTCCCGCCGTTGGGTGAGCGCATCGAGCTGACCGTGACTATTGACGACAACCTGATCCTGCATACGCGCGCGATTTCCAACGACCAGAAGGATACGGTCGAGACTCAGTTCTACGATCTTGAGTTCTCGCTGGTGGTCAATGAACAGCCCGCCAATGCGGAGCAAAAAAAAAACCGCGTGAACCTGCGCATTGATATCAAAGGCCCAAAGCAACTCGTGGTTCAGGCCAATGTGACCAATGACTGCGAGCGCTGGGATACCGTTCCTGGTGAGTTACTAAAGACCTATAACGATCAGCATATTTATCTGCGCAAACAATTCACACCCCTGCAGAAGGAGGAAGACGTCAGATATCAGCCATGCTCCAACTGCGGCGCGCAGTGGTCGGAAAAGTGCTGTCGGGGTTGATGAAACAGTAATGGCATTGCCGAGCTGTTGCCACGCAGGTGTGTGCCGTTTAATCACGCAAGGTGTGTTAGGCAGACGCTTACCGGCAGGACGCCAAATGAGTTCGATGGGAAAAAGGGAAGCTCAGGAGTTCCCGGACCTACCGACTGACGTGGGGGCTGGAATCGACATACAGGGACAATTGGCCACTAACAAAGCTGAGACTCGAGTTAAACTTTTGGCAGTTTCCCAGCAACGGACTAGTCATTCCGCGTCAATCGAAACGGCTTTCCACCCCCAGCAAGCCCGCTTCTTGTTGTAGCTCAGCACGGCTCTGCCAGATATTTTCTGGCCATCCTCGACTCCGTGCTCTGTCACGAGTGGGGGTGCAACGAAGACGTCGGATTCGGTGAAACCCATGCCGTTGGATACGCGTACCAGCTCACAGAATGTCTTTTTGACATGTGCATCTGGCTGTTTGTCGGTCGACCAAGCCTGATGCACACGAAACCCCTGGCCTTTTTTTGACGTATATCGGGATAGCCTTAGACCTATCGAGTCTCCTTCGACGAAAGAACCGGACAGTTCGCAAAAAGGGATTACACCCTCTATCTCACGGTCGACGATGAAGTGCAGGACTTGTTTGTCTTTATTGACGTGGTCGATCACACCTGTTTTTTCCGGAAAAATATCCCAAAGCGTTTCGGATGGCCTGTCTTCCAGCACGAAAAACCTGAACCTCTGATTGTCGTCAAACTCGCCTTTGATCCTCACCGCAGTGCCCGGAGCCAGCTTCTTGCGTCCAACCTTGGATTCGGAAATGGTCACCTCTGTCGGGATAGAGGTGGTCTTGAGGTATAACCTGCGCTTTGGCTTGTCCTCTTTGCCTGGAACCGTAAATTTTTCGCCAATGTTGGCATCAAGCCAAGGCAAGTTGCTGAACAGCAGACTTTCGCCAGCAGCCGCATGGGTTTGATAGAAGGCGCGATTTGAAGCGCTGGCCTGCGTTTCGGCAAACCATGGCTGAGAAGCGAGTTGAGCCGCGGTTTCGGGGATTTTGTAGCCCTCATTCTCCTTGGAAGCGATAACCGTCTCGATTTCGCGCTTGGCGGCGGACAAGTCATTGGATTCCAGCATTCGTTGAGCGACTTTGAGCCTGATTTTTCCCGTGAATTTGTCATCGGCGGGGCAGGACAGTGCCTTGCAGTAACAGCCGAGCGCCGCTTGCTGGTCGTTGCGAGAAACGATATCCCCCAGCAACCCCCAAGCCCAGTAGTCGTTTGCCTTGGCCTTGGCGACTTGGAGCCCGAAGGTTAAGGCCTCGTCATGCGCGCCCAAGGACAAGAGCACTTTCGCTTTGTCGAGTTTCAGCCACAGGTTGTCGGGGAATCGTTCGATTGCCGCGTTGATATGGGGAATCATGTAATTCTGGTCTTCGGCGTTGGTTGAGGCGCTGGCCTCCTTACCTGCCTGCTGGATGACCTTCTCCGCCAAGGACGGATATTCCTTGCCGTCCTCCGCTCGGTAGCGCTCGAAATCCTCCGCACGCAGATTTTCCAATTTCCACAGGCGCGAAAAGCCAAGCATGCTCAATTTGTCCTGCCCTGCGAGTTTCGCGGCAAGTTGAAGTACGCACGTGTGCAGCAGCGAAGGCTTTTCAATATCCAGCTTGAGATAGTCGTGCAGGTTGCGCTTGACGGCTGCGAGGTTAACGCTGTCGGCCGCCATCAACTCCTTGGAGTGCTTGAACAACGCCCATCCAAGGTCAGTTTGGGTTTCCTTGTCGGCGGCGCCGTCGGCCCACACCGTGCGATAAACGGCAGCTGCTTGCGCATGCTGGCCTTCCTTGCTGAAGGCTTTCGCCTGGCTGATCTGCTGCCCGTGGGAATTGCACAGCGCCAGGGCATTACGAATCCCCTTGGCGAGCACTTCGTCTGAGAGGGAGACTTTGCTGTCTTCCAGTTGTTTGCGGTAGTGGGGCAGGTCCTCTTGGTTCCCGCTTTTGGCGTCCCGCTTGATGAGGTCGATCAGGGTCCAGCAGAATGCTTTCCGATCCCAGTCATCAACCTGGGGTGCCCCCATCAGTTCCAGTGCCATTCGATATGCTTCATCGATCGCACCTTCTTTGCGTTTGGCGAAAACCTCCTTGTTTGTAATCACCCCTGCATTCCTTTTGTAAGAAGTAAGCCGACGTCACCGACCAACGAGCCTGGCGAGCAGGCGCTGATCAGTGGCTGGCATATGGTGAATTGGTCTTTCGCGCTGTACCAGACATCGTAAACGGCGACCGCGCCATCTTTGGCAAAACTGTATCGCTGGCACCATTGCTGCTCTACAACCTTCTGAACGGTAATGCCGCTCTCGCCGCACAGGCTGAGAACTTTCTCGTGGAAATCGTTCAGGAATGGCTTGGCGAAACGCATCTCGACAATCGGAGAGTCTGTGCCCGCAAACAGCGGCTTGCCTTTGAGCGGAGCGAGTAGAGCTGTCAGCTCGGCGCCCAAATCCGTAAGGCGGGGGGCAGCGACGCCGGTAACCTTGTTCTTGCCGTTGTAGGCGATGTCTATCCGGGCAAACTCTGCTTCTCGCTTGAAGTGGTAAACCTCTTGGTATTGATTGTGGAGCACCTCTTCAATGGCGATGCCATGGCCGTCGATCAGCTTGAGGACCTCGGCCAGCAACGAGAGCAGAAACGACGCCGTCGGGGGAATGCCAAATGTGTCGCAGTCCTGCAGAGCAAGGGCCACAGACGGCTGCTGTGGGCTGGCGGGCATGGCAAGAGAATCCTTCAGCGGGTTCGGGGCTTGAAGTAACTCCAAAGCAGGATTCGAAACGATTTTAATGCCGCTCCACGGTTGCAGGTTCGGCGGATCGAGCAAATAAAGGTTCTTTGCCGTGCGCGTGATGGCGGTGTAGAACCAGCGGAAATAGTCTGCTGTCAGCTGGTTTTGGTGGCTCCTGGATTTCACAAACACATGATTCCATTCGCTGCCTTGCGCTTTGTGGCAGGTGATCGCGTAACCGAACTTGAGTCTCAGTGCGTTGAAATATGGATCGGTTTTCAGTTTGTGTTTGAACTCGGCGCTGTTCCTCTCAATGCGATCATTGCGAATGCAGAAGTCCAGATAGAGTGCCTTGTTCTGATCGGACGAGAGGCCGGGCTCCTTGCTGTAAAGCAGATCCTCCAGGATTTTTATCTGGAAAAAACGGGCAACGCCTTCCAGGTCTTTAAAGCCGACCACTACATCGCGAAACGTTAGCGCAACCGGTATTTCCTCGACTTTTCCCGAGTCAGGGGCTTTCCTTTTAAGCTTAACGGTTCGTGTCTCAGGGGACGAAAGCACCTGGCGGATCAAGCCGAAATCACCGTTGGAGATGAATACCCCGCAGGCGTCGCTGTTGGAGACGGCCATGACCTTGTCCCCGGGCATAATCTGCGGACAGCCTGGAAAAAAATGCTCCCGGATTTGGCGGTTGTAGTCCCCAACATCGGAGTTTGAATGCGCGATGACTATGGATTCCCCGTTGATCTTGCCCCCGCAGGACTCGATGTAGCGCAACATCAGATCCTGGTGTTCCACCTTCTGGACGTCGGGATGGTCGAAATCGATCTTCAGTTGATTGAAAACCTTGGCTTGCAAAGACTTTCGAATGGGTATCGCGTTTGCGATTACGCCACTTTCCGATTTTTGCCGAACCACCTCTGACAGTTCGTACCCGGTCGAACGCGTGTGATGCATTCGCAATAGGTAATCCGCGTCCAGAGCAGGCGAGAAGCTCATGCCCACCGGTGGCAACTGCGCGTCATCACCGATGAAGATCACCTTTTTGCTGTGGTCGTTGTGGTCCAGGTTCACGAACTTGAGGAAGTCGGCCAGCAGGTATCCCGTGCCGAAACGAAAGAATTCTGCCTCTTGGTAGACATCCGCAATCATGGACGCCTCATCCACTATGTAGACCGTATCGGCTGAAAGGCTGTTCACCGCCACTTTAGCGTAGAACTTGAACGTCTCGGTTCCGTCCATGTCGGCGTCGCGGTACTCGGAAATATCGTCGAACGAGTAGATGGTCTTGTGCATCGTGTAAGCGGGCGACTTTGTCTTGCTGGCGATTACTTTGGACGCCTTGCCGGTCGGGGCGGCAAGCACGTAGTTTCGGCCTATCGCCCGAAAGTACTCGGTCAAACCCTTGGTGACGAAGGTTTTTCCGGTGCCCGCGTAGCCTTTGAGGAGGAACACGCTTTGCTCATTGTTGTCGAGGAATCGTTCCAGCCGGCTAACCAGCTCCGTTTGCCCGTCTGTCAATGAATACCCAGCGAAGGCGTCGTTAATGCTTATCAGCCTGCGCGTGCGCGAGGATTTGAAATCGATGGTTTCGCTGATCCGCGCGGCTGAGTTTTTGAAATCGCGGAGTTTAGCCTCGTCAACCGTCTGATGTAGGGTTGCGATTTGGGTGGCTTTCTCCGCAGCCTCCAAAAGGCGCAATTCCTCTTTTGCAGCGGCCAACTGTTTGGCAAGGTTTTCGCCTGTCTTGCCTGGTTCTGCCAGAGGCTCCGAGGGTTTGGTCGGAGCAGTGTAGGGCGGATACCCGTCGAGACATTCCCCGCTGTAGGTCTTGTAGAACCACTGGCCGATCAGGTACGCCTCCTCAATCAGCAGAACGGCGACATCCGCACCCATCGAGTTGCCGTGGGCGGCTTTGTTGCCAAGCATCCGAAGGGCGTGGAGTTTTTCGAGGACGGCGTCGCCGACAACCTCCCGGAATGCCGGCGATTTGAGCTTTTCATAAAAGCCATCGGTCGGTTCGCTCTGAAGCCTGAGCTCACTGTAGAGAGTGCCAACCAGAACTTCAGCGAAACAGCGCAGTTTGATGGCGGCCGTGTGCGGGTCTGAAAACACGTAGTGTTCGGCAAACGATGCATGTTGATACAACAGGGGCCAGTGAGCTTTTAGAGGATGAAAATTATTCGAATTCATTTGTTGTATTGATCCGTCTACAACCTTAAGGACATCCATGATTTTGTGCGAATAGGAGGCTGCTGTGTCAGTTTTGCGGGTTGCAGCTCAGTAAAACTATTCGCCATTCACCCATAATCTCACCATTTCGTGGTGCTGGTCTCACCAACCTGCGGTCGCCTACAGAGTCATGTTGCGCTCTGCCTTGTGGTTCAGAAACAAGCCGGCTAGTCCAGTTTTTTCTTTGGTGCAGTATGGTGCGAAGCGTAACCTAAAAATATCGAAAGAGTACTGGGAAAGACCTTTCGTACTCCAGCATTAAGGGCATGGTGTCCGCAACGGTGATGAGTACACTGCATGCCTGAATGATCATCCAGCACTACCTCGATGGTGGAGCCGTACCCATTGATAATAATTGGGCGGTGGACCAAATTAGACCGTGGGCACTTTGGCTCAAGAACTGGCTCTTTGCAGGTTCGTTGCACAGCGGCAAACGGGCGGCTGCGATTATGAGTTTGATCCAGTCTGCTCTACTGGATGGACATGATCCGGACGAGTATCTGAAAAATGTTCCCACGCGCCTGCCGACGCAGCTGGTGAGTGAAGTCGACCAATTGCTGCCGCATACGTGGCAAACGGTCTAGTCACGCAAGGTGTGATGGCCGGACGCATACGTAGCAATCTGTACTAACCGAGAGATAGTAAACGCGCATTCAGGCTGGGGGGACAAATGGGGGGACAAAAATAATGAAAGCTAACATTGTCAATAAAATAAGGCTGAAACGCAAAAATAACGCCGCCCACAAGCCGGCTTTTTAATGCCCGGAAAAAGTAAATAGTGCAGCAAGCTGCTGCACAATTCCTCACGGATAACTAAACCCCTTAACCAACGTCAACTCCCCCACCGCCCGCATCGGCACCAGGAACGTCTCCATCTTCTCATTCGGCGTCCCTTCCTCCGTAATCACCGTCACCTGCGCCGTCGTCAGCGCTTGAACCGCCTCTTCCTGCCCGTCCTCATCACTCCGATACCCACCCCCGAAGTAATTCACATAGACGAGGTATTGGCCTTTGATTGGCGCCGGCATGGCGAAGATTTCCGGGCCGTATCCCGTCGTCACGTCGACATCGAGCGCAGCGCCATTGGGAACAGCGCGGTCGCCGTACCAGATGTGGGCGCCATCAGGCGTGATGAGGTGCAGGTCCAGATCCGTCCCATCACTGTCCCACGCCAGCAGCACGCGCAACTTGGCCGGCGTAGCCCCACCACTGACATTAAGAAACTGCGTCCGAGCCCGTTGCTGCCCATCAGGGCTGCGAACTTCAACGCTGTTGCTGCCATTGGGAAACGAGAACGGTCGATCAAAACGCCCAGACGGATCAATCTTCAGCGGCATGCTGACGCCGTTGACGATCAACCGCCCAGGTTCTCTGGACTTTGGCGTGGCGTTGATCTGCCCGGTGATACGGGCGGTATTGGCTTGGCCGACCGGCGTGTTCACCGAGGAGGCTGGATAGTTAACGGTTTGACGAAAGTTTTCACCTTCACCTTCGGACGCGCCAGTGCGCCAACCACCAACGGGCGTATTGAGTTTCACGCCACTCTCAGCCGCAAAAACTGCGGGCAATACACAAAAAGAACAAAGGAACAGGAAGACCTGTGGATAACGGAGTTTCATGGCCTATTCCAGCAAGAGGTGGCGGGCGAGCCCTTCGATGTAGGTTTCATCCTGGCCGTTGGGGTGTGCTTCGAAGGCCAGGTGCAGGTATTCGTGGGTCAGGTCGAGACGGTCTTGCAGTGACAGCACGCCGCGCACGTAGATGCGCTGGCGTTCGCGGTCGACGTAGGGGCGCCCGAAGGCCAGGCGGCAGACGGCGAAAGTGCTGACGTCGTTGTAGCCGACCTCGCTTTCCAACTGCGCACGCCAGCCGCGGCGTTGCTTTAGTAGCCAGTCTTGCGCGGCGGGCAGAGCTTCGCAGGAGGCGACGGGGTTGTCCCAGCGGCTGAGGCTGGCGCGTGGGTAGGCGTGCAGCAGGATGGCGTCGTAGCGCTGGCCGGCGTTGGCTTGTTCGATGGCGTGCTGCCAGGAGAGTTTGTCCGGGCCGGGTTGGTCGGAGTGATAGGTGACGCTGGTGCCGGCGAGGACGAGGTCGCTGGTCCAGGCGGCGATGTGACGTGACTCGGCGGTGGCCGGGCGTGGGGCGACGCGTTGGCGGTTGCTGCTGTCGTCGATGCTCAGGCAGTCGCCGTGGCGGGTGGCGTTTTGTAGCAGATAGGTTCTGATCGCGACAGCCAGGGCTTTGGCGGCTTCAATGGGTTCGGGTTTGGCTTCCCTTTGCAGGACGCGGGCGACGTATTCTTCACGGTCGAGTCGAGCGACGAGTTTGCCCTTCAGCAAAAACAGTTCGCCGTCGCTGTGGATATCCAGTTGATTGCCATTGGCGAATTCGACGCGATAGTCGCCCTGCAGAGCCCCGGAAGAAACAACCTGATCCCCCGCAAGAACACGCCCGATCGGATAACGGGAAAACAGACCGACTTCGACGCAACGTCCCGCATCCAAAGGCCACTCAACCGGCAACACAGAAGCCAACACCCCTCCGTAGTGACGCAAGACCATTTGACTGGTCCCCCGGCCACCCGCCCAGATCGGCGTACCGTCCGCCGTCCATCCGGCAAACCCGCCCTGACGCGACGCAGGGTCCTGATCGCCCAACCAGCTCCAGGTTTTCACCCGCAACCGGCCACCGAGTTCGCCGACAACATTGCCGTCAGCGGCGCTTAGCACCACATCGAGCAACACCCGCCGCGCCTGATCCTGCGCCGGCATCACGGCCAGCACTTTCAGCAATTCAGCCACGGAAACTCGCGTAGAAGGCTGCAACGAAGGTAGGTTCAGCAACCATTCCGGCGCCTGCCGTGCTTGCCAATAATCCCGCCAGCCAGCCTCAGAAATACCCAATCGCGCAGGCTCAAAGTACAAGCCACATGACTTCACCAACGCCTGATCGCGCTCGATCTTGCCGCCAGCAGCGCAGCAATACACTTCCTCTTTCGACTGCCCGCGACACTCGTAAGCGGGCTCACGAGCGCCGGTGTCCACCAGCCAGCCGTACACAAACAACTTCCACAAACTGCCGAGCGGTGCCTGCACATCAGCAGGCAATGGCTCACGTGAAATCACTTGAGTCTGGCTTAACGAAATCAACTCACCCTTGAAGCCCAGACGCAGCGGCTCCTCCTGCGCTGTCGCCAGCGCAGGGATCAAACACAGCAGCCACCAGACCAGCGGTCGGGTCATGTCAGTTGACCGTGGCCTGGCCGAGGGCCGGTTTCTGTTCCTGGGCTTGATGCTGCGGCGCGTAGACCTGAGTGAAACGCACCGGCGGCAGGTTGAATTGGCCTTTCTGCGAGAAGCGCACCAGATGACGCAGGCGCAGTTCGCCGCTCAAGGCATCGACCGGAATCGCATAAGCCATCTGGCCCGGCTCGAAACGCGCTTTCTCCAACGCGGTAGCTTCCGTGCCGGCCTTGCCCATCAACTTGATGCCCCACGTCGTGCGTTCGACATCGGCGCCCGGTGGCAGCGGCACTTCGAGCATGCCGTAGCGCAGCGGTTTGGCGGCTTTGCTGGTGATGATCACTTCGTCCAGGTACAGGCTGTCGCTGGACAACGGCTGGGTGCCGACGGCTTCCAGTTTGAAGGTGAAGGCTTCGTCACCCGGCACCAGACGCGACAGGCGACGGGTGATGGTCACGGCCATCGGATCGACCGGTGGTTGTTTGGTCTGGAAGCTCAATGCCGCTCGCAACGGACGTTCTTGCGTCCCGGTCAGCGACAACACCGCCGGTACGGGTGAAGCGCCCTGCCACGTCCAGTACATTTCACCGGTAGCACCGTGTTGTTTTTTCCAGCCTTCACCCGGCGCCAGTGCGATGGTGGGCGAGGCCTGCTCGATGCTGCGTTGCAACCAGGTCAGCGCCAAAGCGCGCTCCAGGGTCGATTGCTGCGGCAGCAAACGCTGCAACAACGCTTGCGCACGAGCCTGATCGAAGGGCTGTAGCGACAGGTTCAAGGCTTCGGCAAATGGCTGAGAACTGACCGCCAAACGCTGCTGGGCATCCGGCAGTTGACGATTGAATGCGTCCGGCAGAGTCACCTTCGATTGCTTCGCCAACGAGGCAGTCAGCGCACGAGCAGTCGCCAAGCCAAGCGCCGAATCAGGATCGCTCATGACAAGGCTGTCCTCGCCATCTTCCATCAGATTCGCCGCGCTGCCCTCGCCTGCTTTCGCCAGGTCATCCATCAACCCACTGAGCAAGGTGTTGACCGGCAATTGCATCTGCCTGGCGAACGAAAGAATCAGCGCACGCTGCAGCAACGGCGTGTTTTTCGCCTGCTTGGAATACACCTCCAGCACCCGCTGCCAATGCTCCGGCGGCAGGCTCAGTTCCAGCGCTTTGCTGGCGTGCCAGTCGGCGTAATAGGCGTAGGCAGTGAGGAACGCATCCGGCTCGCCGGCCATGCCCCACCAGGTGAAACTCGCCGACGGCCCGGCCATTTGCACCAGGCGCAGACGGCTGTTTTGCATGATCAGGCGCAAGCGATCGCGGATCTGCGGGTTCGACGACAAGGTCGGGTACGCAATGCTCAATGGCAGCAAACGGCTGGCGGTTTGTTCGACGCCACCGTACGGATAGCTCAGCAAATCATCGAGCGCCGAGCGGAACAGCGCTTGCGGACTGTCATCCAGACGCAGGCGAATATCCGTCGCGTCCACCGGCAAGGTCAACGGCGTGTCACCGCTGGCCACGTCCAGGCTTTGGCTTTGCGTGACCTGCCAGCCTTCGCCGGTCGCGGTCAGGCGCACGGCGAGGGCGTCGGCGGTTTTGCCGTCCTGCACCAGTTCGGCGGTCCACTCGCCGGAGGTCAACGTGAACGCCGGCAGCGCGATGTAGTTGATGCCGTTGTTCAGGGTCACCGGCACGCGCTGTTCGGCGCCGCCGTAATGGATCACCAACTCGGCCTTGACCGGTTTTTCCGCCTGGCTGAAGGCGAACACACCGAGATCCGGTTTGTCACCATTGCGGAATTGGGTCGGTCCGCTCCACTTCAAGTACAGCGGTTTCTCCGAGCGCAGGAATTGCTTCTTCTGCCCGACCTGGCCGTCATCGGCAATGGCTCGGGCAGTGATGCGCCAGCGGGTCAGCGAGTCCGGCATCTTGAAGGTGAAGCGGGTTTTGCCGTTGGCGTCGGTGATCAACTCAGGTTCCCACGCGGCGGTGTCGACGTCTTCCCGGCGCGGCCGCTCCAGCACTTTCACCCCGCGCTCGCTGCGGTTGGCTTTACCCGGTGCGCCAGGGCTGCCCGGCAACGCAACGTCGTAGCTGATGAACGACAGGCTGGCGCTGGTGCGCACGTTGTTGCGGCGTGGGTGATAGAAGAATTGGTCGATGGTCGGCGCGACTTCCGGTTGCAGCGCGTAGACCATTTCATCGACCACGCTGACCGTCAGGTGTGCCGGAATCGGCTTGCCGGCGAACTGGGTAGTCAGGTCCACCGACACGGTATCGCCCGGCTGATACGCCTCTTTATCGGTGGCAATGGCCACGTCGATCTGCGGCGCGATCACCTTGATCCCGGCGTTCTGGAAGCTGTACTGACCACCCTTGGTGTACAGCACCGAGAAGGTCAGGTTCGGCGCGAAGGTGTCCTTCACCGGGATGCGCGCGCGGTATTGGGTGTCGCTGAGTTTTTCCATCTTCAGCCAGTCGCCGCCCTTGGACAGCAACGCCGTGGACTCGACCTTGTCACGCTCCAGCGACAGCAATGCATCGCTGACGGGCTCAGGGAAAGTGATCAACGCCAGGGCTTCGTCGCCCGCCTTGTACTCGGGTTTGTCGAGAACGATTTCCACGGTGCCGGGCACGGCTTTGACGCCATCGCCGGTCACCGAATGGCCGGTGGCGCCGACGACTCGGCCATGGTCATCCTTCAACGTCAGGTTGTAGGTGCCTGGACGGTCGAAGGCCAAGGTGAAGCTTTTATCCGTCGCGGCGAGTTTGCCTTCGCCAGTGCTCTGGTCTTCAAGGCGCACCCAACTGTAGCTGCCCGGCATGACGGCTTTGGCCTGCTCGCTGCCACCCTCATTCAAATAGCTGAACGCAACCTTGTCACCCACTGCGCTGAAGCGCTGCGGTGCACTCAAGCGGAAACTCGCGGCGCCACGGTCGATGAGGATTTCCTTGGTGGTCTTGACCCGGTACGCCGCGCCATCGCTGGCAAACACGGTGAGCATGTAACGGCTCGGTTTCTCGGCGGCCGGCAGGTCGAGGGTCGCGTTGCCTTTGCTGTCGGTGGTCAGTTCGGTGCTGGTCAGCTCCACCGGGAATTGCCCGAGGTATTGCAGTTCGTTGTCGACCATCGACAGTTGCTGGGCGCGCAGACTCAGGCTCAATTTTGCGTTCGCCACCGGCTTGCCGTCCGGGTACAGCAGCACCAGGCTACCCTTGACCGGTTCGCCGGTTCGGTAATCCTGCTTGGCCAGGTTCAGCGAGATTTCGAAATGCGGCTTGATGTATTCGGCCACGCGGAAGGCGCTGCTGTAGGCCTGGTCCTTGTAGCTGAAACGCAGTTCATAACCGCCGGCCACGGCGTTATCCGGCAACTGGAATCGGCCTTGGGTGCCTGCCTTGGAATCAAGCTTCAGCGCCAGCGATTGCAGTGCCGTGCCGGTGGCATCGAGTACCGTCACGTTGACGTCGGCAGCGGTCGGTGCCACGGAATCCCGGGCGTTCTTGAACTCGCGACCGACGATTTTCAGCGACACCCAATCCCCCGGCCGATACAGCGGCCGATCGGTGAAGGCATAGAGTTTGGTGTCGTAAATTTCACTGTCGTAATAGAAGTTCTCGGAGACAAACACCCCACCCTCTTCGTCCTCGCCAATCACGAACGAACGCTCGGGGCTGACGTGTTTCAGGCGCAGCAAACCATCGGCATCCGTGGCGCCGCTGCTCATCACGCCAAGGCCATCGGTCCACAGCACATTGACCTTCGGCACCGAACTGCCTTCGTGCTTGCGCGCAGCCCAGACCACCAGTTCATCACCGGCAATCTTGCTCACGGCCACAGTGTTGGAAACGAACACCATGGTGGTCGCACGGTACTTGCCGATCAGCGCTTCCACCAGGTACAGACCGGGTTTCAAATTGCCCAGCGGAATGTAAACGTTGCCCGGCGCGACGCTGACGAACTCACTGGAAGAACCGGCCAGATTCACACCGGTTGGCGGCTGGATCGGTTTGGCTTGCCACAGCGGATAACGGAACTGGCTGACCACCGGCAAACCCGGAATCAGCGCGAATTGCGGCTGAGCGTCGTAGGGCGTTGGCGCGGCAATAGCGGAGCCCATCTTCAGTTCCGGCACTTCCTCGGTGACTTGTTTACGGGACTCGTAGGAAAACGCCCGCTGCATCACCCGACGGGATTTGCGGTACCAGTTGTCCCACAGGTACGCGAGCGTATTCGACAGTCCTTCCCCCTTGAACTGGCCGTCGCTGACCACGCGGTGCAGGTTCTTCTGGCGCTTGAGGAAATCCAGCGGCTTGTCGATCCGATACACGCGAATGTCGGCGCCGCCGTAAGGCTCCATGCGGAACCGACGGTAATCGCGTCCCGGCGCTTCGAGACGCACCATCGCCTGTTCATCACTGGCGAAACTGCTGTCCGCCAGCAGGAAAAAGCTTTCACCGGCCACCGGCGTGTAGCCGCTCGGCTCGACGGTGTCTTCGGCGTTGACCGCCGTAAACGGCAGCACCAAAACCAACAGCAGAGGCAGGAAACGCAACATGCGGGCACCGATCATTGGGAGAGAAAGTTCAGTCGATAGACGCCGATGAAGTTGGGGTTGGCTGCGTCGGGTATCCATCGGGTGTCCTTCCATGTCATGAGTTGCTGCAGGCTCGCGGAACGCATGCCGTTGTCAGTGGGGGTGGTGGTGCCGGTGTGATAGGCAATGAAGCGGCCCATCCAGATCATCAGGTGCTGGTCGTCGCCCTGATCGAAAAACATCAGGTCGCCGGGTCGGGCTTGCGCCAGATCGCGACCGACCAGATGGCTGTTGAACTGAATCAACTTGATCGCGTTGACGTAGGGCCCGACCTTGCCGCCGCCCTGCTGCCACTGCTGGGCGAGGCTGCGTTGGGCCTCGCTCAATTGCAGCTCCGGCGGCAGGTAGCGGTTGCTCAGGCCATTGCTGCGCAGCCATTTGTCGTCATGGACTTTCAGCGCTTCGTTGGCGGCGAAGCGCACCAGTCCGGCGCAGTCCTGCTGATACCAGCGCGGGCTGGGGCCTTGGGTCAGCTGCTCCTGGGCGATGCGCACGAACCAAGCGCGAAACACCTGGGACTGCTGCGGATCCAGCGCTGCGGCTTCTCCAGCAAACGCGCGACTGCCCAGCAACATCGCCAGCAGGCCGAGGCCTCGGATAAGTGCGGTCACAGCGCGTTCCACTCCAGCGGCAGCCACTGCCAATGGCCGTCAGGCTCGCTGCCTTCGGGCAAAGTCAGGGCGTACTTGCCGTAGCCGCCGAGCTTGCGCAGTTTCGGGATCAAGTAGGTTTGCGCGGCGTTGTAGAACACCGGCTCCATGTCCTGCGGCAGGCTGTCGAGGGTTTCCTGCTGCATCAGTTGCGCCATGGATTCCGGGCCGAAGTAGACCGGCATCAGCAGGTCTTTCGGTACCACATCAGCCATCGGCGGGAAACGTTTGTCGAGGGTGCCGAGGGCCTTGTCCACGAGCTTGTCATCGAGGGAGAACAGCAACGTCGAACCGTGACGCGCCAGGCTGACTTTCATGAACGCCTTGCCGGTGATCGCGTCAGGGTTCTCGGCGTCCTTGGCTTTGTAGGGACCGAAGTTGGAGCTGACCTGACGCTGCCACTGATGGCTTTGGCCTTCCTGTTTCTCGACCACCGGGAACGCGTGTTCTTCGACGTTGCCTTCATAGGCGCCAACCATCGAGCCGAACAGGTTGCCCAAGTCACCGTCGAGTTTGGCGCTGTCGTCGTCATTCAGGCTG
Source organism: Pseudomonas sp. PS02303 (assembly GCF_029959925.1). Lineage (NCBI taxonomy): Bacteria > Pseudomonadati > Pseudomonadota > Gammaproteobacteria > Pseudomonadales > Pseudomonadaceae > Pseudomonas > Pseudomonas sp. PS02303. The sequence continues at coordinate 5,686 of NZ_JASCOM010000024.1, read as the reverse complement.
GCCACCAGCAACGGCGTGTACAACCGCGAATCGGCGTACCAGCACAGCCCGGCGGCCCCGGCCATGTGTTCGGTCAGCGCCTGGGCGACGGATTCTTCGGCGCCGAGTTTCACCAGCAGCGGTTTCTGCTGTTCGGCGGCGAGCGGCAGGGCCACGCAAGCGCTGGCGCCCATTGGCATGGCTTGCCAGATCGGTTTGAAATCGAAGTCCGGCTGGTTGTCCAGTTCGTCCATGGCGAGGAAGCTGTGCCAGCCCTTGTCGTCCATGTCGAAGCGCAGGCCGGCGAAATTCGGGATGAAACGCTGGTAACCCATGGCCAGGACGCTCGCGTTGACCGACAGGCGTTGTTTCACCTCGGGCGCACGCGGTGGCAGGCCGAAGGCTTCGGGGAACAGTTTGTCACCGTTGAGCAAGGCGGCGATGGACTGGGTCGAGACGCTGCCCGGTTCTTCCGAAGCTCCGCCTTCTGAATCGTAGAGTTTGGTCGGGGTGGACAGCACCACCAGTTTGTCGCCATGGGAGGCGAACAGCAGCGCCTTGCTGGCGTTGTAAGTGAGTTGATAAAGCGTCACATCGTCGGTGCCGACTTTCACTGTGGCGACGGTGGTCAGCTGCGAATCATCCAGCGCCACTTTCGCCAGCGGCTCCAGCACCTTGGCCAGCCCACCGCGATCCATCACCAACAAAAAGTCTTTCAGCCGGCCGTCCGCCCCGCGCCACAACGCCACATCCGCCGGTTGATCGAAGAGCTGCTCGATCAAACTGTCCTGCAACTTCAGGTCATGTTCGTAAATGATCCGCCGCAGACTGCCGATCAGGCCGAGGCGATCCGCATGCGCTTCGTAATAGAAGACGAAATCCTCGGTCAGGGTTTCCTTGAGGAACGGCACCGCCAGCAAGTCTTTGGGCAATTGGCTCAGGGAATGGGTTTCGAGCAGACCGTCCGGGCGGCTCATGCCCAGTTTGTCGCTGGCCAGTTCGGCCGGTGGCGTCTTGGGTTTGTGCATGAACCAGCCCAAGCCGGCCGCGACGCCGGCGACCAGACACAGCCCGATCACAACGGCCGGCCAGCGGCGAGGAGTTTTGGCAGCTGGCGTTTCGGCGGCCGGAGAAACAGTGTTATCGCTCATGTTCACAAAACCCGATGTCATCCGTGGAGCGGGATGCTTAATAGTTGAAAGTCTTGACCAGCAGCAGGTCACCGATGGCCCGCAGGGGCACGATGAAGGTCTCGCGTTTTTCGTCGACGGTATTTTCGTTGAGCACCAGGTTGATCTGCGAGGTGATCACCTCGTTCTGGTTGCTGGTCTCCTCGAAGTTATAGCCGCCGCTGCCGAAGTTGCCCCAATAGTTCACGTAAACCAGATAGGTGCCATGCATCGGCGCGGTCATGGTGAACATTTCCGGGCCGGGGCCATCGACGCCGTCCGGATCCAACCCGCCGCCATTGCTCATCGCCGGGCGAGCCCAGAACGCGTGTTGGCCGTCGGGGGTAATGATGTGCAGATCGAGTTCGGCTTTCGGGTCATCCCAACCCAGCACCACGCGAATCCGCGCCGGGGTGCGCAGGTTGTTGGCTTCATAGAATTGAACGCGCTTGAGCGATTTGCCTTCAGAGCTGCGCACTTCGACGCTGTTGGAACCGGCGCCGAACGCATACGGCCGGGCGAATCGCCCCTGGTCGTCGGTGTACAGATTCAGGGGATTGCCGTTGACGGCCAGCGTATGAGGCCCGCGTTGCGTGCCGATGGCCTTGAGCTGGCCTTGGATCATCGTGCGATTGCGCTGCACGCCCCGGTCGATGGGCGGCGTCGGATAGGCGACTTGAGGATATTCGCTGCGGTCCAGCAGGCCGTTGAAGCGCCAGCCGCCCACCGGCTCCGACAACTCAGCCGTCGGCTCGGCCCAGGCAGCGGTCGCGAAGACCAACGCCATCAGCACCAGAAGAAATGAACGCATGTGACGCCTCCTGCCATGCATAACGAAACCTTGCACCCGATCCTCGGCGCGTTACAGATCCTAAAACTGCGTTTCGTCAGAAAGACCCGTGACTATTGGGTCGTAGAAGGCGCGAAGGTTAGCCATTTGGCGGTTTTTTAACAATCGGATACATCTATATTTGCGGTAGGAATCACGCTCATTTGAGTCCGTGAGCCGAATAGCGAGTTTATTCGGCTCACGAGATGAGCCGAATAATCCCCATCACTCACAGAAGCGACATTCCTTTGTGGCGAGGGAGCCTGCTCCCGCTCGGCTGCGCAGCAGCCGTAAATGGCTGAATGCGGTCTTCCTGAAAACCCTGGGTAAATGGTTTTGGGGCTGCTGCGCGACCCAGCGGGAGCAAGCTCCCTCGCCACAAGGGGTGTTTTCAACTTGGGATCAAGGCTCAAAAACCCGCCCTCATTTGCCCATAACCCCCATGTCTGCTAGTGTCGCGCCGGTTTAACGTCAACCGGAAATAGCCGCCATGGCCCGCAAAAAAGCTGCACTGGATTTCGAACAATCCCTCGCTGACCTGCAAACGCTGGTGGAGCGACTGGAGAACGGCGAATTGTCGCTGGAAGACTCGCTGACGGCTTTCGAGCAAGGCATCGGTCTGACCCGCGATTGCCAGGCGGCGCTGGCCCAGGCCGAGCAAAAGGTTCAAGTGCTGCTCGAGCGTGATGGCGAGCTGGCCGAGGAACCCTTCGACGCGGATCAGCCGGAATGATTGCTGCGTATTCGGCGACCAGCCAGGCCCGCGTCAACGCTGCACTGGAAACCCTGTTCAACGCGCCGAGCCCTGAGCTCGCGCGGTTGTACGAAGCCATGCGCTACAGCGTGATGAATGGTGGCAAACGGGTTCGCCCGCTCCTGGCCTACGCCGCGTGCGAAGCGCTCGGTGGCAAGGCTGAGCAAGCCAACGGCGCGGCCTGCGCGGTGGAGCTGATTCACGCGTATTCCCTGGTACACGACGACCTGCCAGCCATGGACGACGACGATCTGCGTCGCGGCCAGCCGACCACTCACAAAAAATTCGATGAAGCCTGCGCGATCCTTGCCGGTGACGGCTTGCAGAGCCTGGCGTTCAGCGCCCTGCTCGACCCGCGCCTGAGCACGTCGGACGCGGCTCTCACCTCAGATCACCTCCGCCTGCAGATGGTCAGCGCCCTGGCATTGGCGGCAGGCCCGGCCGGCATGGTCGGCGGTCAGGCCATCGACCTTGGTTCGGTCGGTCTGAAACTTGACCAAAAAGCCCTCGAAACCATGCACCGGCACAAGACCGGCGCGCTGATCGAGGTCAGCGTCAAACTCGGCGCCCTGGCCAGCGGCCGTGCCGAGAAGGACGAACTGAAGTCCTTGCAGACTTATGCACAGGCCATCGGCCTGGCGTTCCAGGTGCAGGACGACATTCTCGACGTCGAAAGCGATACCGAAACCCTCGGCAAACGCCAAGGTGCCGACATCGCGCGCGACAAACCGACCTACCCGGCCCTGCTCGGCCTCGACGCGGCCAAGGCCTACGCCCTGGAACTGCGCGATCAGGCCCTGCACGCACTGCGACCGTTTGACGCGGCAGCCGAGCCGTTGCGCGATCTGGCCCGCTACATCGTCGAGCGGCGCAGCTGACGGCGTATCCGCCAAGTTAAAAGCAACGCGTGGGCAGGGGGCGATGCATCAGGTAAACTGCCGCATCTTTTATACCTATAACGATTCGCCTGATGCCCACGACGTTTCATGAGATTCCCCGCAATCGCCCGACCACGCCCCTGCTCGACCGTGCCAACACGCCGGACGGCCTGCGCCGGTTAGGCGAAGCCGAGCTGGAAACCCTGGCCGATGAGTTGCGCCTGGAATTGCTCTACACGGTCGGTCAGACCGGCGGGCATTTCGGTGCCGGCCTGGGCGTCATCGAGCTGACCATCGCGTTGCATTACGTCTTCGACACCCCGGACGACCGGCTGGTGTGGGACGTGGGTCATCAGGCCTATCCGCACAAAATCCTCACCGGCCGTCGCGAGCGCATGGCCACCCTGCGCCAAAAGGACGGCGTCGCAGCCTTCCCGCGTCGTTCCGAGAGCGAGTACGACACCTTTGGCGTCGGCCACTCCAGCACTTCGATCAGCGCAGCGCTGGGCATGGCGATTGCCGCCCGCCTGCAGAACAGTGATCGCAAGGCCATTGCCGTGATCGGCGACGGCGCATTGACCGCGGGCATGGCCTTCGAGGCGCTGAACCATGCGCCGGAAGTGAACGCCAACATGCTGGTGATCCTCAACGACAACGACATGTCGATCTCGCGCAACGTCGGCGGGCTGTCGAACTACCTGGCGAAGATCCTTTCCAGTCGCACTTACGCCAGCATGCGTGAAGGCAGCAAAAAGGTCCTGTCGCGCCTGCCCGGCGCCTGGGAAATCGCCCGTCGCACCGAAGAATATGCCAAAGGCATGCTGGTTCCCGGCACGCTGTTCGAAGAGCTGGGCTGGAACTACATCGGCCCGATCGATGGCCACGACCTGCCGACCCTGATCGCCACCCTGCGCAACATGCGCGATCTGAAAGGCCCGCAGTTTCTGCACGTCGTCACCAAGAAAGGCAAAGGCTTCGCCCCGGCGGAAATCGACCCGATCGGTTACCACGCCATCACCAAGCTTGAGCCCGTTGATGCGCCGGCCGCTGCACCGAAGAAATCCGGTGGGCCGAAGTATTCCGGTGTGTTCGGCGAATGGCTATGCGACATGGCCGCCTCTGATCCGCGCTTGGTGGGCATCACCCCGGCGATGAAAGAAGGCTCCGATCTGGTGGCGTTCAGCGAGCGTTTCCCGCTGCGTTACTTCGACGTGGCGATTGCCGAGCAACACGCCGTGACCCTCGCCGCCGGCATGGCCTGCGAAGGCGCGAAACCTGTTGTGGCGATTTATTCGACCTTCCTGCAACGCGGTTACGATCAACTGATCCATGACGTCGCGGTACAAAACCTCGACGTGCTGTTCGCCATCGACCGCGCAGGGCTGGTGGGTGAAGACGGCCCGACCCATGCGGGCAGCTTCGACCTGTCGTTCCTGCGTTGCATCCCCGGCATGCTGGTGATGACCCCGAGCGACGAAAACGAATTGCGCAAAATGCTCACCACCGGTCACCTGTTCAACGGCCCGGCGGCGGTGCGTTATCCGCGCGGCACCGGCCCGAATGCAACGATCGAGAAAGACTTGCAGCCGATTGAAATCGGCAAAGGCGTGGTTCGTCGCCAGGGCAGCAAAGTCGCCCTGCTGGTGTTCGGCGTGCAACTGGCCGAGGCGCTGAAAGTCGCCGAGACGCTGGATGCAACCGTGGTCGACATGCGTTTCGTCAAACCGCTGGATGAAGACCTGGTTCGCGACATTACCGGCAGCCATGAGTTACTGGTGACGATCGAAGAGAACGCGATCATGGGCGGCGCCGGTGGCGCGGTCAGCGAGTTCCTGGCACGTGAAAACATCCTCAAGTCGATGCTGCATCTGGGCTTGCCGGACAGTTACGTCGAGCACGCGAAGCCTGCGCAGATGCTGGCCGAGTGCGGGCTGGATGAGGCCGGGATCGAGGCTTCGGTTCGTGAGCGTCTGCAACTACTCAACATCTGAACAAATGCAAAACCCCTTGTGGGAGCGAGCCTGCTCGCGATAGCGGTCTGCCAGTCACCTCTTCTTTGACTGACACACCCTCATCG
>NZ_JASCOM010000249.1:0-8584 GCF_029959925.1 Pseudomonas sp. PS02303 | reverse complement strand
CCCGCTGGACTGCGCAGCAGTCCCATTTTGGGGCCGCTTCGCAGCCCAGCGGGAGCAAGCTCCCTCGCCACAGGAAACGGGCTCAGATGAGGTGAAGGTGGTTATCCCAAAGCCCCGCCGGAAGCTCCAATGGTTTTGCAACCAGCGTTGTCTGACGGCAATCGTAATACCGGCAGCGGCCCTGACCCGAGGTCACGACAAACCCGTCGGCCACGGCGCCAACCCCGGCGCAATCGGGAAGCGGCGCATCCAGGCGCACTTCACCGCTGTCCAGGTCCCAGATGAAAAAGCGGTTGCCGCGCGGCGCAGTCAACGCGACCAATCGCAAGTCACTGTGGACCGCCACGCTGGCGGTGTAATGCCCCATCGCCTGCAACTGATGTTCAGGCACCGCAAACGCCACGAACGGTTGGCCCGGACGCTTGATCGCCAGCAACTCTGAGGACTCGTGGGACGGCCCCATGAATTGCTGGCCGGCGACGATGGTGCCATCGCTGGCGATCCCCAGGTGACGCACGCTGTTCATCTGCTGGGCGAGGGTTTCCTTGCTCAGCAGGGTGCCGTCGCGTTGCATCAATACCAGGCTCGGCTCCATGGCGTTGAGGTTCATCTCGACCCGGCTTTCAGCCTCGGTGCGAATGCCGCCGTTGGCCACCACCAGCGTCTCGCCGTCTGGCATCCACGACACCTGATGGGGGCCGATGCCATGGGTGGATATCTCGCCGCTGTGCACCAGCCGTTCACCTTCGAACTTATACACCCCCAACAGTCCGCGACCCGGATCGGAGGTGTCGTTTTCGGTGGCGTACAGCCACTCGCCGCTCTTGTGAATCACCGCGTGCCCGTAGAAATGCCGGTTGGGCAGCGAGGCCACGGTTTGCAGCAGCGCGCCGTCGCGCAGGTCGATCAGATAGCTTTCGGTGCCCGGACGTCGTGCGACGAACAGCGCAATCGGCAGCGTCGGGTGGTTGATGATGTCGTGGCAACGCTGCCCGACCTGGGTGGCGAACACCCGGGTGCCGTCCAGCCGATAACCGACGGCGTAATGCTTGCCGTCGCCATCGTCCCGCGCCGAAAGCAGCAGTGGGCTCTTGTCCTTTTGTTTGAACAGCGTCCAGCCGCCCAGTGTCACTGCTCCCAGCAGCAAACTACCTAAAGTCAGAGCCTGACGTCGCAGCATGGCACTCGCCCTCATCAGTCACCGTCGTTGGCGTTGAAGCCCAGTTGGATGCCCAGCGCCTTGGCCAGTTCGCCTTCGTGCAGGCGATGGACGACGTTGAGGCTGTCGTAGATATCGTTGAGTTGCTGGCGGCCGGCATCGTCGTTGAGCATCTCGGTCAGCGAACGCTGGTTGCTGGCGAACAGTTTCAGGGCCGCGGCGTAAGCGGCGTCGATCTTGTCGGCCAACGGTTTTTGCTCACTCGGCAACAGGCCGCGCAGGCCTTTGTTGTCGACGCCTTCCCACACGGTTTTGGCGGCTGCGAGACTGGCTTCAAGGCCGGCCAGGGACGACTGGCTGCGCCAGGCATCGGCCTGGAACGGTTGCGGCACGCCCTTGCTCTGGCGGCCCATCGGCGTACCGAGTTTTTTCTTCAAGGTGTCGAGGGCGGTGACCTGGACGCGCAGCAGGTCGGCGATGGCTTCGTGGGAGTCGGCGTAGCGCTGGTTCGGGAACTTGCTCATCTGCGCGAGCATGCCGTCGGTGTTGTTCCAGCTTTGCAGAATCTCTTCGGCCAGCAGTTTCTGACGCTCGCCAATCGCCTTCAACAGGGGGCAGTACTTGGCTTTTTGCGCGTCGTTGGCCACGTCCGGCTTGCTGTCGAACAGGATGTATTCATAGGCCGAGAGGCCTTGAACCACGACGCTGGACTTGGCCAGGGCGGCGGCATCGATCTGCGGCTGCGCGGTGACCAATTGCTCGACCTGACGGCCGACCAGGTTTTTCTTGTCCGGCCAGAACTGCACCTGCCAGGCGCGATTGCCTTCGGCCAGCGGCCCGATCAGCAGCGGTTGCAACTCGGCCCAGGCTTTCTGCGCGTGCAGGAAGTCGGCGCGGGCGGTGTCGAGGTTTTCCTTGCCTTCGCAGTAGGCGAGGGCGCTGACGGCCAATTGGCGGTCGGCTTCAACCCAGCGGGTGTACGTTGGCAGAATCACCGATTTGGCGATGGCGGCCGAGGTGACGGCTTGCGGGTCCTGTGGCGAGCAAGCGCCGAGGGCGAGTGCTGCGAGGCTGGTGAACAACAATTTGGGACGGAACATGTCGGGCTCCCGCTATGGAATACGTATTAAAGGGAATTCAAAAACGCCAGCAACGCAGCGCGCTGCTCGGCATTGAAAGACAAAACCTGTTGCTGGGCCGCTTTCGCTTCGCCGCCATGCCAGAGCACGGCTTCGAGCAGATTGCGCGCGCGGCCGTCATGCAAGAACTGGGTGTGGCCACTGACCGCTTGCGTCAGTCCGATGCCCCACAACGGCGGGGTGCGCCAGTCGCGGCCACTGGCCTGGAATTCGCTGCGGTTGTCGGCCAGGCCGTCGCCCATGTCGTGCAGCAGCAGATCGCTGTAAGGGCGAATCACTTGATTGGCCAGTTCAGGTTCGGCGGCGTTGGCGGCGGTGGTGTATTTCGGTGTGTGACAGGACTGGCATCCGGCCTGGAAAAACAGGTTCTTGCCGGCCAGCACTTCGGGCGCATTGACGTCGCGACGAGCCGGTACAGCCAGGTTGCGGCTGTAGAACAGCACCAGGCGCAGGATGTTATCGCTGACTTCCGGCTCGCCATTCGGGCCGTTGCCGGTCGGCGCCTGTTTGCAGGCTGTTTGCGCCTCGGTGCAGTCGTCGAAGGGGCGCAGGCTGGTGGTCAGGCCCATGTCACCGGAGAACGCGTGAACGTTCTGTTGATTGAGGTTCGGTTGCCCGGCCTTCCAGCCAAAGCGGCCGAGGACGGTCTTCTGCTGCACGTCGTCCCAGACCCGGTTCGGTCGCCCGGCGATGCCGTTTTTGTCCTTGGCCTGAGCCTCGGCGTTGGCCAGGATCGCTTCGTCGGGGATGGCTTCGAGCAAGCCCAGGCCAATCATTGGCGGGGCAACGCGTGCCGAGAAACGGGTGTCGGGGTGCATCGGGCCGTAACCCAGTTGGGTGATGTTCAGGCTGGGCTTGCGCAACTCGATTTCGGTGCCGTCCTTGAAGCGGACCGGAACGGGGGTGTAATCGACCCGCACTTTGCCTTCCGGGGTCACGCCGGGTATGGCCATGTCCTGGAACTGGCCGCCGTAGACCGGCTCCGGGACCACGCCGAGCTGCTCGATGACGTTGGCATAGGCCGGTGCATTCGGGATCGACAGGCGCACCAGCATCGATACCGCGTTCGCCGCATCGGGCGTCGGCGGATGACCGCGACCGTCCTTGATGTGACAGCCCTGACAGGCGTTGGTATTGAACAGCGGACCGAGGCCGTCCCGGGCGGTGGTGGTCGAAGGGGCGATCACCCAAGGGTTGCGGAAGAAACTGTTGCCGACGCTGAAATCCACGCGCCGTGACGGCGACAGGTTCGCGGAGGGCAGGGAGAACGCATTTTGATCGGTCTTGCGCACAGTCGCCGCGCCACCGGACCGGGCTTCACCGGGTTCGGCCTTGGTAAAACGCGGGGCGTCATCGCAGGCACTCAGGCCCAGGGCCAGAAACAGTGCGGACAAGCGAAGAAGCAGCGAGGGCATCAGACATCCTGCAAGACGAGCAAAACAAGGGCGCAAAGTCTAACAGGGCAAGGGAGTTTGAATAAGAGGAATTATCGTTTGGTTGATGTGGGGCAGGTTTTCACAGGGGACCGAGGCGCCGCCATCGCAATCAGCCTCGCTCCCACGGGTTCAGCGCAGCCCCTGTAGGAGCGAGGCTTGCCCGCGAAGGCGGTATTGAATTCAACATCGAGGGTGACTGACACGGCGCCTTCGCGAGCAGCCTCGCTCCCACGGGTTCAGCGCAGACCCTGTAGGAGCGAGGCTTGCCCGCGAAGGCGGTATTGAATTCAACATGGAGGGTGACTGACACGGCGCCATCGCAAGCAGGCTCGCTCCCACGGGTTCAGCGCAGCCCCTGTAGGAGCGAGGCTTGCCCGCGAAGGCGGTATTGAATTCAACATGGAGGGTGACTGACACGGCGCCATCGCAATCAGCCTCGCTCTCACAGATTCAGCGCAGACCCTGTAGGAGCGAGGCTTGCCCGCGAAGTCGGTATTGAATTCAACATGGAGGGTGACTGACACGGCGCCTTCGCAAGCAGGCTCGCTCCCACGGGTCCAGCGCAGACCCTGTAGGAGCGAGGCTTGCCCGCGAAGGCGGTATTGAATTCAACATGGATGGTGCTGACACGGCGCCATCACAAGCAGGCTCGCTCCTACAGTGGTCCGTGTCAGGCAGGCATGAAAAAGGCGACCCGAAGGTCGCCTCTTTAGTCACTCAGCCAGCGTTGATCAGAATTCGTGATCAGCGTTGTCCGGGTTCAGGTCGCTGATACCCAGTTTGCCAGCGGCGGCTTCGATCGAACCGGTCTGCTTGACCAGGGCGGCGATGGCGTCGCGCACGATCTGGTTGCCCGCGGTATTACCGGCAGCGATCAGCTGGTCGTAGTGCTCACCCTTGTTGGCGTGATCGACGATGACCTGCATCTTGGCTTCGGTTGCAGCCAGGTCGGCTTTCAGCGCGGTATCGGCTGCCGGGTCAGCTTTGGCCACCAGGGACGACAGGCTGGCGCCGGTCATTTTGGTGCCGTCTGCGCGGGTGTATTCGCCCAGGTACACGTTGCGGATACCCTTGGCATCGTAGAACTGCGAGTTATGGGTGTTGTCGCTGAAGCAATCGTGTTCGTCTTCAGGGGAGTTGGCTTCCAGGGAAACCTTCATGCGCTCGCCCGCCAGTTCGCCCAGGGACAGGCTGCCCATGCCGAACAGCATTTTGCGCAGGCCCGAATCAACCGGTTCCGCTTCCAGGGTGGCGCGGTAGTTGTCGGCCACGTTCGGCTTCCAGTTACCGACCATTTCTTCCAGGTCGCTGACCAGCAGCTGGGTCACGGACTTCAGGTAAGCGCGGCGACGATCGTTGTGACCGCCAGTGGCGCCTTTGCCTTCCAGGTAGTCGGAGGCTGGACGGTTGCCGGCGCCAGGGCCGGTGCCGTTCAGGTCCTGGCCCCAAAGCAGGAATTCGATGGCGTGGTAGCCGGTGGCGACGTTGGCCTCGGAACCGCCCAGTTCGTTCAGGCTGGCGAGTTTTTCCGGGGTGATGTCTTTGACGTCGATCTTGTCTTCGCCGACCTGCACCTGAGTGTTGGCGATGATGTTGGCTGTGGCGCCCGGGTTACCCAGTGCGTGTTCGTAGGATTTGTCGACGTAGTCGATCAGGCCTTCGTCCAGTGGCCAAGCGTTAACCTGACCTTCCCAGTCGTCGATGATGGTGTTGCCGAAGCGGAACACTTCGCTCTGCAGATAAGGAACGCGGGCAGCCACCCAGGCAGCCTTGGCGGCTTTCAGGGTGTCGGCGTTCGGCTTGGCGAGGAAGGCGTCGACGGCGGTTTGCAGGGTTTTCGCGGTGGATTCGGCATCGCTGTAAACGGCGTAGACGATGTCGGCGTAGTGCGCGACAACGGCTTTGGCGGCGGCTTCGTCGACTTTGCTGGTAGCGGCCGGGGCGGCAGCTGGAGCCGCAGCGGTGCTGGCGGCCGGCGTCGGCGTAGCGGCGTTCTTGTCTTTGCCTTCGCCACAACCGGCGAGGGAAATAGCGATGGCCAACAGACTGGCGGTAGCCAGAGGCATACGAATCATGGCGAACATCCTGCTTCGAGAGGGGGGTATGGCGCAGCGGGTGCGCAAAACTGCGACATAATGCAAATCTTTCGCATTATCTGTAAAGGGTTGTAGCTGGAAATATTTCTTATTCGTACAAGCGTTGTGTCGTGGATCAAAAAACATCGCAGCCCCGTTTCACTCGACAGCGGCTACAAGCACACGGACCCGTAGCAGCTGTCGAGTGGAACGAGGCTGCGATTGTTTGATCTCTACAAAATGGCTGCGTTACTGCGCTGCGCCTGTTTCAGGTAGGCGCTCAATTCCCGTGCCGGCAGCGGTTTGCTGTAGTGGTAGCCCTGACCTTCGTGGCAGCCTTCGGAGATGATGTAGGCCTCTTGCTCGGCGGTTTCCACGCCTTCGGCAATCACCTGCATGCCCAGGCTCTTGCCCAGCTGGATGATCGCCCGAACGATGGTGGCATCGTCGTCGTCATCGAGCAGGTCCTGCACGAAGCTCTTGTCGATCTTGATCTTGTCCAGCGGCAGGCTTTTCAGGTAGCTCAAGGACGAATAACCCGTGCCGAAATCGTCGATCGCAATCAATGCGCCGGAGCGGCGCAGGCTCAACAGATGCTGGGCGGCGGTGCTGATGTCTTCCATCAGGCCGGTTTCGGTGACTTCCAGCTCCAGGCTGCGAGGGGGAAGGCGGTACATCTGCAGCAGGTTGTTGACCACTCGCGGCAATTCGGCGTGGTGCAGTTGCACGGTCGACAGGTTCACCGCCATGCGCAGATCCGGGAAACCCTGATCGTGCCATTCGCGCAATTGCTTGCAGGCTTGATCCAGTACCCATTCGCCAATGGCGATGATGGTGCCGTTCTGCTCGGCGAGCGGGATGAACAGGTCCGGCGGCACCAGGCCATGTTCGGGATGCTGCCAGCGAATCAGTGCCTCGACACCCACCACCCGGTGATCGCGGTAGCTGATCTGCGGTTGGTAGACGAGGTAGAACTGGTCCCGCCGCAGGGCGTCGCGCAGGTCTTTTTCCAGTTCCCGACGGCGACGCATCTCGGTGTCGACGCTGGCGATGTAGAACTGATAACGGTTGCGCGAGCGGGTTTTCGCCAGCGTCATGGTCTGCTCGGCTTTTTGCAGCAGTTTCTCGGTGCTGTCGCCATCCTCGGGAAACAGGGTGATGCCGATGGTCGCGCGCAGGCGGATTTCCTGATGATCGAGGGCAAACGCCGCTTCCAGATCATCGAGAATGCTTTGCGCCAGTTCGGCGGCTTCGTAAGGTTGTTCGATATCGGCCTGGACCAGGGCGAACTGGTCACCACCGAGACGGGCGAGGGCGCCGAGGCGACCGCTGTGAGCGCGCAGACGATCGGCCAGGGCCAGCAGCAATTGGTCGCCGGTCTGATAGCTGAACTGTTCGTTGATGCCTTTGAAGTCGTCCAGGCCCACCACCAGCACCGCAACCCGACGTTGCAACTTACCGGCGTCGACCAGGATTTTGTCCAGTTGTTGCTGCAATTGCTGACGGTTCGGCAGACCGGTTAGGAAGTCGTACTGGGCCATGCGCAGCAGGCTGTTTTCCGCTTCGTGGCGCAGGTGGGTGTTGCGTTCGATGGATTCGAGCAACTGGTTGGCGGTGTTGATCCAGATCCCCAGTTCGTTCTTTTCGTGACCCTTGAGCAGTGGGATCTTGTGTTCGCTGGGGCGGTCCGGATTGATTTCGGTCAGGTGTTCGATGATGCGCGACAGAGGTTTGGTCAGCAGCCAGTGGTAGACCAGGTACAACACCAGGCCCATGGCGAGGGCGCGCAATACGCCGGAAATGAAGATGATCACCGAGTTGACGATGAAACCCTGCCCGTAGGTGGCGGTGTCGAGGGTGATGCTCAGATCGCCGTAATACTCGCTGTAGGGGCCGCGGCCGACCAGTTGGGTGGTGAAGGTGCGTTCCTTGCCAAGAATGAGATCGGTCAGCCAGCGGCTGTTTGAATGGTGCAACTCACGAGATTTTTGCGCGAGCATGGCTTCGTTGGGATGGCCGATGGAGGCCTGGCGCACGGCTTCGTCCTGGAACAGGCCTTCGATGACCTGCATGCCCATTTCCCGATCCAGGCTGTAGACGGCCTGGGTGGAGGGGTCGCGGAACATGTCGAGGATGCGTTGTGCATCGTTGGCCACGGCCTGGCGTGTTTTATAGGCATCGAAAACGATCTGCGCGCAGCTCAAGACTACGCCGACGATCAATGCCGACAGGAGCACGACCCGGAGCAACTTCACCGACAAGCTGTTCTTGAGTTCCAGCTTCAAAGGGTTATTCCTTGTTCCGTGCGGGTAGCATCAAGTTGCCATGAGTATTGGCAATCCCGTGATGGCAGTCAAAGGGACATTCAATCTCATGGTTTTTTGCCTGCAGCTTGGCAGAAAATGCTGTTGTTTTGAGTATTTGCCCTATTAGTACTGTGTCGGTAGTTGGGTCCTTCAACTTGAGGGGGATTGGGACTATTTTTCCTTTTGTTGATGTTAGCCTGCTGTGGCGGGGGGGCAAGGGGCTGAATGCTGGTTTCATTGTCGGAGATTGGCTTGGGTTCTGCGGGTGTCCTGTGGGAGTGAGGCTGCTCGCGATGGCGGCCTGACAGCCGACCAGTCTCCCGCTGGTGTACATATCCATTTCTGCGGTAACGGCCACTTATGGTTTCGCCCTTACGGCGAGTCCCTTTTGTCAAACGCCACAAAAGGAACCAAAAAGTCTCGCCCCAAGCGTCCGGCCCCTCGCTAAGGCTCGGCGTTCCTTCGCTCC
>NZ_JASCOM010000248.1:0-8587 GCF_029959925.1 Pseudomonas sp. PS02303 | reverse complement strand
TGAATCAGCCTTCGCGGGCAAGCCTCGCTCCTACGGGATTGTGGTCATCACAAAACGGGCGGACGACATAAATCCCGTAGGAGCGAGGCTTGCCCGCGAAAGGGCCAGACCAGTCGCCGCAAAGTCTGGATCTAGGTAAGATATCGGCCCTTCCCCGCAGCCCCTTGCTGCACCCCGCCGAATAAGCCGATTTCCATGCCTTTTGAACTCAGCGTTGACCTCACCACCCTGGCCATTCTGGCCATTGTCGCCTTCATTGCCGGTTTCATCGACGCCATCGCCGGCGGTGGCGGTCTGCTGACTACCCCGGCGCTGTTGACCGCCGGCCTGCCGCCACACCTGGTGCTGGGCACCAATAAGCTGAGTTCGACCTTCGGCTCCGCCACCGCCAGTTTTACCTTCTACCGCCGCAAGCTGTTCCATCCCCGGCAGTGGGTGCACGCCATCGTCGGTACGCTGGTCGGTGCGCTGACCGGCGCCGTGGTCGCGCATTACCTGCCCGCCGAATGGCTGAACAAAATGCTGCCGGTGATTGTGTTTGCCTGTGGTCTGTACCTGTTGTTCGGCGGCACACCGAAAGCTCCGCTGGACAGCGACGCACCGATCAAGAAAAAGTGGCAATCGACCCAAGGCTTCAGCCTCGGTTTCTACGACGGCGTGGCCGGTCCGGGCACCGGCGCGTTCTGGACCGTCAGCAGTCTGCTGATGTATCCCATCGACCTGGTGAAGGCCAGCGGCGTGGCGCGCAGCATGAACTTCGTCAGCAACATCGCGGCGCTGTCGGTGTTCGTGTTTTCCGGGCAGGTGGACTGGATCATCGGCCTGAGCATGGGCCTGTCGGTGATGGTCGGCGCGTTCTTCGGGGCTCGCACCGCCATCAGCGGCGGCGCGAAGTTCATTCGCCCGGTGTTCATCACCGTGGTGCTGGGCTTGACCGTGCGGCTAGCCTGGCAGCACTGGTTCAGCGTGGCCTAAGCGCCGCGCCACGTAGACGTCGATGAGGTAACGGGCAATCGAGCGCGACGCCGGCAAGGGTGGCAACTCATGAACGTTGAACCACTGGGCGTCTTCAATCTCGTCTTCCTGACAGACAATCTCGCCACAGGCGTACTCGGCGTGAAAGCCGAGCATCATCGAATGCGGGAACGGCCAGCACTGGCTGCCCAGGTACTGGATGTTCTTGACCTCGATCTGCACCTCCTCGCGCACTTCGCGAATCAGGCAGTCCTCGGCTGACTCGCCCGGCTCGGCAAACCCCGCCAACGTGCTGTAGACCCCGGCCACGAAACGTGGCGAACGGGCCAACAGCACCTCGTCGCCCCGGGTCACCAGCACAATCATGCTCGGCGAGATGCGCGGGTAATAGCGTAAATCACACGGTTCGCAGTACATCGCACGCTCACGAGGAACTTGCGTCGCCGCCTGACCGCAATTGCCACAAAAGCGATGCTCGCGGTACCAGGTGCCGATCTGCGCGGCATAACCAAGCACCTTGTACACCGTGTGATCGCCATCGAGCATGAACGCCCGCAAGCCTTTCCAGTTGCAGCCCGGTACTTCGCTGTGACTGCGCAATTCCAGCAGGTAGACCGGTTCGCCATCCAGGTGACCGATGCCATGTTCGGCCAGGATCGACAGGTCCTGGCGTTTGAGCCATTCGCGGGGGAACAGCGCGCCATTGTCGTCGAACAGAAAGCCTTCGGGGCTGCGAGCCACGGCCCAGCCGCCAGGTTGATCGGTGTCCAGTACTGCGGTGGTCCAGCGTGAAGTCATTTTAATCAGTCCAGAAATTCGGGTTTCTGTTTGCTCATATGGGCAGCCATGGCCACCCGCAAATCGGTGGATTGCAGCATGGCGGCGTTCCAGGTGGCAACGTATTCGAGGCCGTCGTCGATGCGGTGGTCGCGCATGTAGCTGATCATCTCTTTGGTGCCGGTGACCGCGATCGGCGACTTGCTGGCGATTTCCCGGGCAATGCCCATCACACCGTCCAACAGGCTGGCCTGGTCGCTGTAAACGCGATTGACCAGGCCGATGTTGCGCGCTTCCTCGGCACCAAAGGTGCGACCAGTGTAAGCCAGTTCACGCAGCATGCCGTCACCGATTATCCGCGGCAAACGTTGCAAAGTGCCAACGTCGGCGGCCATGCCGATGTCGATTTCCTTGATCGAAAATTGCGCGTCCTCGGCGGCGTAACGCATGTCGCACGCGGCAATCAGGTCGATGGCGCCGCCCAGGCAATAACCCTGAATCGCCGCCAGCACCGGCTTGCGGCAGTTATCGACGGCGTTGAACGACGCTTGCAGAGCGAGGATCTTGCGACGCAGCAGACGTGCATTGCGGCCGACGTCCTTGCCCAGTTCATTGGCCACTCCGGCCAGCATCATCAGGTCGATGCCGGAGGAAAAGTGCTTGCCGGCGCCACTGAGTACAACAACCCGGGCTTCATCGGTGTCATCGATCCACTGGAAAATGTCGATGATCTCGCTCCAGAACGCGGCGTTCATCGAATTGATCTTTTCCGGGCGGTTGATCTGCACATGGGCGATTTTATCGGCCAGTTCGACGGTGAACGCGGTGTACTGAGACATGGCAGTGATCCTTTTACCGGGCAAAAATGAGGACCGGACTATAACAAGGCATTGCGTGGGGGAGTAAGGCAGTGGTTCGGCCAAAAGCGGGACTGCCTCGGGTTCTCCAGTGTCTGATCTGACCTCTTCGCGGGCATACGGTGCCTTTGTAGGAGCGAGGCTTGCCCGCGAAGGCAGCACCGCCGATCTAACTGCCCTTCACCGCCACAAACGCCACGGTTTCATAAGGTACGGTCACCACATCCTTGCCGCGCAAGTCAGGCTCCCCGGCAATCAACGCCCGCATCTGTTCATCCACCCTCTCCCGCTGCTCCTCGGGCAACGCCGCTATAAAACTGGTCGAGCGCACGCGATTGAAGATCACATCTTCCGGCGCCCCCGTGTGCCCATGGCTGAAATACTGGGCTTGCAACGGCCCGAACGCCGGATGAGGAAAGGCCTGACGCCAGGCTCCCGTGTAGTAGCGCGGCGTATCGCCTTCCAGCGCGTTGACGATCGCATCCAGTTTCGGCACCCAACTCACCTTGGTATCGCGCAGGTTCCACACCAGGCCCAGCCTGCCACCGGGCTTGAGGACCCGGGCGATTTCGGTCAGCGCTTCAGTGCTGGCAAACCAGTGAAAGGCCTGGGCGCAGACCACCACGTCCACCGATGCATCCGGCAGCGGCAAATCCATCGCGGTGCCGCTCACCGCCAACACATCGGGGAACGCGTCGGACAACTTCTCAAGCATCTGCGACACCGGTTCCACGGCAATCACCTGCGCGCCGGTCGCAATCAGGCGCCCAGTGAATTTACCGGTGCCCGCGCCCAGATCGATCACGGTTTTGCCCGCGTTCAAGCCCAGGGTTTCGCTCAGCCACTCGGCCACTTGCGGCGGGTAGTCCGGGCGGCCGCGAACATACGTATCGGCCCCGGTTTTGTAACCCGCAGCCGCAGAATGATGGACCTGATCTTTCATGGCAGTGCTCCTGAACAACAACGAATGCTGTCGAGCATAGCGCCTCGATTTGAGCTTTCCCCGCCAAAGAAATGAATAATTGTTCACCCTGCGGTGTTCTCCAATCAACGCCCCATGAGAATTGCCCTTGCGGCTGCCGCCTGCGGCCGGGGCGTGGTTTACACTCAATCGAATCAACTCGCCGAGCATTTTCCATGACTATCCGTTTTGCTGTTTTCACCGCCCCGCTGTTGCTCGCCGTTGCGTTGTCCGGTTCACTGGCCCTGGCCGATGGCGACGATGACGCTCCGGCCAAACCCAACTGCCCCAAAGGCCAGGTGTTCGACACCAAATCGCAGAAGTGCGTCATGCAAACCAGCAGCCTGGTCCCGGACGCTGACCGCACCGATTACGCCTACCGCCTGGCCAAGGACGGTCGCTACGAAGAAGCCCTGGCCCTGCTCGATACGCTCAAGAATCCAAATACGGCCAAGGCTCTGAACTACCGCGGCTATGCCACGCGTAAACTGGGGCGTACCGACGAAGGCATCGGTTATTACCTGCAATCGGTCAAACTCGACCCGCACTATGCGCAAGTGCGTGAATACCTCGGCGAGGCTTACGTGATCAAAGGTCGGCTGGACCTGGCGCAAGAGCAGTTGCAGCAGATCAAATCGATCTGTGGCAGTACGTGTGAGGAATATCAGGACCTGGCCGAAGCGATCAATGATTCATCGAAAACCTGACACACCGAACAGACGGAGGTCGCCATCGCCAGCGATCAGGCAATACGAACAGAACTGGGCCAGCATTTGACGCGTTTATGGCGTTACGGCCTGCTGCTGTCCCGGCAACGGCATGTGGCCGAAGACCTGGTGCAAGCCACCTGCGTTCGGGCACTTGAGCGTGCCGGGCAGTTTGTCCCTGGCACCCGCATGGACCGCTGGCTGTTGAGCATTTTGCATTCGATCTGGCTCAACGAAGTGCGCTCCCGACGGGTGCGCCAGGGTCAGGGCCTGGTCGATGCCGATAGCCAGTTGTCGGTTGACGGGGAATCGATAGCGCAGACCCATGTGCTCGCCGCCCAGGTCATCCGCCGCGTCGACGCCCTGCCCGAGGCCCAGCGTGAAACGGTGTACCTGGCTTACGTTGAAGGCCTGTCGTATCGCGAAGTCGCCGAGGTGCTGCAAGTGCCCATCGGCACCGTCATGAGCCGCCTCGCCGCCGCACGGGTGAAACTGGCTGAATATCCGCCACTGCACACAGTGCCGAACCCTTTCACGGGAGAACGTCGATGAACGAGCGCGCGACACCTTCGGACGAGGAACTGGTGGCGTACCTCGACGATCAGCTCGATGCCGACCAGCGCACCCGCATCGACGCGGCCGTCGCCGAAGACTCGACACTCAACTTGCGCCTGCAATGGCTGGCCCGCAGCAGCCTGCCGTTCAAAGAGGCTTATGACGAACTGGCCCAACAGGCGCCTGTCCACCGCTTGCAGTCGATGCTCGACACTTTGCCCTCGCCTGAACG
Organism: Pseudomonas sp. PS02303; assembly: GCF_029959925.1. Lineage (NCBI taxonomy): Bacteria > Pseudomonadati > Pseudomonadota > Gammaproteobacteria > Pseudomonadales > Pseudomonadaceae > Pseudomonas > Pseudomonas sp. PS02303. The sequence continues at coordinate 3,523 of NZ_JASCOM010000248.1, read as the reverse complement.
TCCGGCCCTGAATCGACGCCGATTCCTCGCGGCGGCGGCCGGCCTGGTGGTGAGTGGCGTGGTGGCGGATCGATTGTTCCTTGCCTGGCAACTGAGTCAGGAGAAAAGCAACTGGCGGGGCCTGGTCGCCGACTATATGTCGCTGTACGTGCCGCAAACCCTGGAACACTTGCCCGTCGACGAAGCCTCACAACGGGCGCAACTGCGAACCATCGACGCGCGCCTGGGCCTGAGCCTGACGCCTGCAAAACTGGCCCTGCCACGCTCCGAATTGAAGCGCGCGCAGATCCTCGAATACGACGGCATGCCGATCGCGCAGATTACTTATCTGGACCCGGCACATGGTCCGATTGCCTTGTGCGCCAAGCGCTCCAACAGTGGTAGCCGGCATTTTTCCCATGAGATTCGGCACAGGATGAATGTGGTGTATTGGGCAGACATGGAACATGCGTGGATGCTGATCGGGCATAACCCGGCGGCGGAACTGGAAGGCATGGCGAAATCGTTGCGTAGCCGACTTAGCGCGTGAGCGAAGTTGCCCTATGCTTGGCGTCTGTTTTCCAAGGAGGAACCTCCCCATGCCAAACGTTTCTCGCACAGCCTTGCTGGTCATCGACGTACAGAACGACTTCATCCCCGGTGGTCAGCTGCCGGTGCCCGAGGGAGACTTGATCGTGCCCTTGATCAACCGCCTGGGCGACCGGTTCAAACAGGTCATCATTACCCAGGACTGGCACCCGCCCGGCCACGCCTCGTTCGCGTCCAGCCATCCCGATCGCGAACCTTACGAGGTCATCGAGCTGCCTTACGGCCCGCAAACACTGTGGCCGGACCATTGTATTCGGGCGACGACAGGGGCCGAGTTACACAAGGATCTCAACCTGCCCCATGCCCAACTGATCATCCGCAAGGGCGCCAACCCGGACATCGACAGTTATTCGGCGTTTCTGGAAGCGGATCGCACGACCGCCACCGGGCTGGCCGGCTATTTGAAAGAACGCGGCATCGACACCGTCTACCTGGTCGGGCTGGCACTGGATTTCTGCGTGATGTTTTCGGCGCTGGATGCACGGGCGGCAGGGTTCAATGCCTTTGTGGTGATGGATGCGTGCCGGGCGATTGATCTGGACGGCTCGCTGGCGGCGGCGATCGAGCGGATGCAAGTGGCTGGGGTCGGTTTGATTCCCTCAAAAGAAATACTCGGCTGAGCGATCAAAAACCGGCGGCCATTGATGCCCTGTGGCGAGGGGGCTTGCCCCCGTTGGGGCGCGAAGCGGCCCCCTGCATTCTTTAATTCACACCGCATTGGCTGGTTTAGCGACTGCTGCGCAGCCGAACGGGACAATGCGGCGTTCCGACAAGCCCCCTCGCCACAGGTTCAGTGTTAGATCAGGCGGCGGTGGGCAGCCACAATCGGAATCGCGCACCACCCAATGGCGACGGTTCCACGGTAAGCGTGCCACCCTGCGCTTCCAGCGCCCGACGACTGATCGCCAGCCCCAGACCAAACCCGCCCGTGGCCCGATCCCGGCTACGATCCAGCCGATAGAACGGTTCAAAGATCCGCTCGCGCTCATCGTCAGGAATGCCGATACCGTCGTCATCGACCCAGATTTCACACCCTTTCGGACAGACCTTTACGCCAATCTGAATGCGCTTTTCGCAATAGCGCATGGCATTGCGCAGCAGGTTCTGTATCGCGCGAGCCGTCAGTCGCGGGTCCAGCACGAAGCGTTCAAGCTGCCCATGCAGCAGCACGTCGATCACGATGTCCGGCGACTCCAGTTCTTCATCGACGCTGCCCAGAATGCTGTCGATGAACTCGTCCAGCGACACTTCAACCTGCTCCGGCAGCCGCGCCGGGTTTTGCAGTCGGCTGTAGGACAACAGTTCCAGGACCAATTCATCCAGTTCCCGTATGTGCGCGACCAGCCCCAGCAGCCGCTCGCGACTGGCAGCCGGCAAGTCGTCGGACAGCGCCAGGGCCAGGCCGAAGTCCAGGCGCGTCAGCGGTGTGCGCAGTTCGTGGGACACGGCGTTGAGCAAGTCGCGTTGCTGGTTGAGCAGGTTTTCGATGTCGCCGGCCATGGTGTCGAAGACATTGGCGAGGCTGCCGATGTTGGAGTGCGAGGAGATCTGTGTGCGTTCGCCGAGGTGGCCCTTGCCGAAACGTTCGGCGGTGCCTTTGAGCCGTTCCAGATCGCGCCAGTGCGGACGCAGCCACAGCAACAGGCAGGCGAGCATGGTCGCGCCGATCAGGACGTTGATGCTCCAGTACAACAGGCTGACGTCCATCGGGTCTGGCGGTACGACCATTTCGACAACGGACTGCTCATTCAGCGGTGCCACGGCGAGCGTGCGCCAGCCCCAGTCACCAATGCGCACGACGTTCTCGCCACGCTGCAAACGCTGGCGCTCCTGGAGGGTGAAGTCGGGATCGTCATGGCGGGTCAGAACGATGCGCAGCGGGGCAAACTCCTTGTCCATTTCAGTCGCCAACGCTGGCCATTGAGCTTCCGGCACGGCATGGAACTGTTTGACGATGAGGGTTTGCAGCCCGCGCGAATAATCGAGGTTGTAAGTGACGAACCGCTCATGGAAGAGCTTGATCACCAAGTCCGGCATCAGGTAGATCGCCGCGCTGTACGAGACGATCATCACCAGATAGAGGCGAAACAGGATCCTGAACATCGTCTCAGCATTCCCACTCGGAACGGCTGAACAGGTAGCCCTTGCCCCACACGGTCTTGATCTTGCGCGCCTCGCCCGCGTGGTCGTCGAACTTGCGCCGCAACTTGGAAATCGCCACGTCCACCGAGCGGTCGGTGCCGTTGAATTCGATGCCGCGCAGGCGTTGCAGGATCTGGTCGCGGCTCAGCACTTCGCCGGCATGCCGGGCCAGCACCACCAGCAGGTTGTATTCACCGCTGGACAGCTCCACCAGCTGATCGCGCCAAGTCACGGTCCGTTCGGACAAGTCGATGCACAAGTTGCCCATGAGGATGCGGTCGTTGGCGGTCTGCGGTTCGCTGAGGCTGCTGCGGCGCAACAGCGTGCGCACGCGGGCCAGCAAGACGCGGGGTTCGCAGGGTTTGGTGACGTAGTCGTCGGCGCCCATTTCCAGCCCCAGCACCTGGTCGTGGCTGTCGTCGCGGGCGGTGAGCATCAGGATCGGCAGCGTGGCCGAATCCGCCCGCAGCAAGCGGCAGACTTGCAGGCCATCGAGCCCGGGCAGCATCAGGTCGAGGATGACCAGGTCCGGCGGATTGACCCGCGCCCGCTCGCGCACGTGGTCGCCACGGCTGATCACACTGACGCTATAGCCATTGCGTTCCAGGTAGCTGGCAATCAGTTCGGAGAGCGCGGTGTCGTCTTCGACCAGGAGGATGTTGGGCATGGGTGTTTCCAGAAAGTGCAGTGGCGACCTTTGGGGCCTCTTCGCGGGCAAGCCTCGCTCCTACAGGGAAATGCGCATACTCGCTCCAACGAGGGAATGCGATTAACGGTAGGAGCGAGGCTTGCC
>NZ_JASCOM010000247.1:0-8598 GCF_029959925.1 Pseudomonas sp. PS02303 | reverse complement strand
ATCGCGAGCAGGCTCACTCCTGCAGGGGAACGCATTCCAATGTGGGAGCGAGCCTGCTCGCGATGGCGTCCCTTCTGCCCACGCATCTCGCAAAGCCATTCGTCTTTGCCTCAAACCCCACCCAACAAAAAGATTGAATAATCACACAAAATGTTATTTAAATAACAAAACAACAACGTCCAGCGTCAGTCTGGCAAGCCGGATCAAGGTGGGATAGCAATGAGCAAGATCGCAGTCATCGGCAGCAACATGGTGGATCTAATCACCTACATCGACCGCATGCCGGCCCAGGGTGAGACGCTCGAAGCGCCGGGGTTTGCCCTCGGGTGCGGCGGCAAGGGCGCCAATCAGGCGGTTGCCGCGGCGAAGCTCGGGGCGGATGTGCTGATGCTCACCAAGGTCGGCGATGACATGTTTGCCGATAACACCCTGGCCAATTTCCAGCGTTTTGGCATCGACACCCGTTACGTGCAGCGCGTGCCCGGCGTGTCCAGCGGTGTGGCGCCGATCTTCGTCCAGGCCGACTCGCACAACAGCATCCTCATCGTCAAAGGCGCCAACGCGCACCTGGTCCCGGCGGATATCGACGCGGCGGCCCAGGCGTTGCGCGAGTGCTCGCTGATCGTTCTGCAGCTCGAAATCAATGTCGACACCGTTTACCACGCCATCGAATTCGGCCGCGCGCACGACATTCCAGTCTTGCTCAACCCGGCGCCAGCCTTGTCCGGCCTGAGCCGTGAGCATTTGTCGCACCTGGATTTCCTGGTGCCCAACGAATCCGAGCTGGCGCTGATCACCGGCCAGGTCGTGGACTCCCCGGCGTCGGCCCATAAAGCCGCCCAGACCTTGGTCGCCGACGGCATTCGCCACGTCATCGTGACCCTCGGCCAGCAAGGCGCGCTGTACGTCGGCGAGGAAGGCGAGTTCCAGATTCCCGGCCTGTCGGTTGCCGCGCGCGACACCACCGGCGCAGGCGATGCCTTCATCGGTTGCTTCATTCATCACTGGAGCCGCGACCGCGACATCCGCGCCGCCATGACCCAGGCCGTGGCGTATTCCGCCTGCTCGGTCACCGGTCTGGGCACCCAGACCTCCTACCCGGACGCCACTGCATTCGCTGAATTCCAGCGCCAGCTCGGCGCTTGAAATCGAGCTGATTCACCCCTCACCACTCACCACGGAGAACAACAATGACAAAGCCTCCGCTCCAACAGACGGCCGATGGTTTCTACCTGAACCGCACGCCCTGGTTCGCCTTCATTTTGCTGTGCAGCATCTTCGCGCTGTGGGCGGCCGCCGCGAGCATGAACGACGTGCTCATCGCGCATTTCAAGAAGGCCTTTCTGCTCAGCGATTTCCAGACCGCGTTCGTGCAGTCGGCGTTTTACCTGGGCTATTTCTTCGTGGCGATCCCGGCCGCGCTGGTGGTCCGCCGTTTCAGTTACAAGACCACCATCCTCATTGGCCTGATGCTCTACATGTTCGGTTGCCTGCTGTTCTTCCCGGCGGCGTCGACCGCCAAGTACGGCATGTTCCTGCTGGCGCTGTTTGTGATCGCGGCGGGGCTGTCGTTTCTCGAAACGGCATGCAACACCTATTCGACGCTGATGGGCCCGCGTGAAACCGGCACCCGTCGCCTGAATATTTCCCAGACCTTCCATCCATTCGGCGCGATGGCCGGGGTCTACGTCGGCAGCTTCGTGATGTTCAAGGACACCGACGCCACCCGCGAGCAGCTCACGCAAATGAGCGCTTCGGACGCGGCGGTCCAGCAACTGCAAATGATCCAGTCCACCTTGCTGCCGTACAAATGGATGATCGCGGTGCTGGTGCTGATGTTCATCCTGATCGCCATCACCCGGTTTCCGAAGTGCAAGGGCAATCAGGTGACCAGCAAGAAATCCGCCAGTCTCGGCCAGAGCCTGTCGCGACTGTGGCGCAACAAGCGCTTCACCTTTGGCGTGCTGGCGCAGTTTCTGTACGTCGGCGCACAGGTCGGCGTGTGGAGTTTCACCATTCGCTTGGCGATGCAGTTGGGCGGCATGAATGAGCGCAGCGCGTCGTGGTTTTTGCTGACCACCTTCGCCGCCTATTTTGTCGGCAAACTGATCGCCAACGTGCTGATGCGCAAACTGCACCCGGCCAAGGTGTTGGCGGTGTACGGCGTGCTGTGCATTGTGTTGCTGGCGTATACGATCCTGGTGCCGAACATCACGGCGGTGTACGCCGCCGTTGGCGTCAGCGTGTTCCTCGGTCCCTGCTGGCCGACCATCTACGGCTTGACCATTGACGGCCTGGGCGAAGACACCGGCGTCGGCGGTTCGCTGTTGGTGATGAGCATTGTCGGTGGCGGGGTGATCCCGATCTTCCAGGGCCTGCTGTCCGATTACAGCGGCGGCAACATGCAACTGGCCTACAGCGTGCCGTTGTTGTGCTTCATCGTGATCGTGATGTACGCGGTGCGTTGCCTGCGTCATTCCGACAGCGAACGGAGGCCAGTGGGTGCGGTGGTGACTTCATGAACACGTGGATCAATCTGCAACCGTCGCAGTTCGGCGAGGCGCGCAAAACTTTGCTGGAGTCGGAGGCGTTCACGGTCAGTTCCTGGGTCTACCCCAGTGGCGTGCTGGCGCTGGAGTTGGCCAACAGTCGCGGCCGTCTGGTGGTGTTGCCGTATCTGGGGCAGATGATCTGGTCCGCCGTGTTCGACGGTTGCGACCTGACCATGAGCAACCTGTTCAGCCAGCCCCGGCCGAGCCCGACGGTGATCGGCACTTACGGCTGTTTCATGTTTCACAGTGGCCTGTTGCGCAACGGTTGCCCGAGCCCCGAGGACGATCATCCGCTGCACGGCGAGATGCCTTGCGCGGCGATGGATCGTGCCTGGCTGGAGGTCGGTGAAGACAGCGCTGGCGGTTTCCTGCGACTCGGCGGCGAGTATGAATATGCGCAAGGGTTTGGAGACCGATACCTGGCCACGCCCAGCGTGACGTTGCGCGCTGATTCCGGGCTGTTCGACATCGCCATGCAGGTGACCAATCTGGCGGGCAAGCCGATGGACCTGATGTACATGGCGCACATGAATTACGCCTATGTCGACGGCGCCCGCTTCATCGAGCCCTTGGGTGTCGAGCGCGTGCGCTTGCGCAGCAGCGTGCCGGCCCACGTCAAACCGACGCCGGCCTGGACTGAATACATGCAGGTGCTGGCCAAAGACCCGGAGCAGTTCACCTGCCTGGATCAGCCGAGGCTCTACGACCCCGAGATTGTGTTTTTCTTCGACGGCGTGCGGGCGGACGACAGCGGTCATGCGCATTTTCTGCTGAGCCATCCCGACGGTGCGGCGTTCTACACCCGCTACCGTCCAGACCAATTCGACCACGCCGCGCGCTGGATCCTGCACAACCCCGATCAGCAAGTGGCAGCATTTGTGCTGCCGTCCACTTGCGAGCCGGAAGGCTATCGCGCCGAGTCTGCCAAGGGCCATGTGCGTTCGCTGGCGGCAGGGGCGACGGCGGATTTTTGCGTCACCACCGGTTACCTGAGTGCAGCGGAACAACAGGCCTTGATCAGATGATCAACTGCGCGCCGCTGGCGGTGATGGCGTCGCGGTAGGCCTTGGGGATTTTCTTGTCGCTGACCACGAACTGGAAATCCCCGAGGTTGGCGAAATGCGCGGTACGCACTGTGTCGAACTTGCTGTGGTCGGCCAGCAGCAACCGCTGTTGCGCCTGGCGCAGGACCTTCTGCTTGACCTCCACTTCATTGAAATTGAAGCAGGTCACGCCGAAGTCCTGGCTGATGCCGGCGGCCGACACGAAGGCCCAGGTCAGGCGCACGCTGTCGAGGATGCCGGTTTCGCGGGTGTTCTCGAACACCTGGTTCTTGCGATGGAACGTGCCGCCGCACACCACGATGTGGCAGTTGGGCTTTTGCGACAGTTTGGTCAGCACGTTCAGGGAGTTGCACACCGCGGTGAACTCGAGCTCGTCGGGAATGAAATCGATCACGAAAGGCGTGGTGGTGCCGCAGTCGAAGAACACCGTGTCGCCCGGCTGGATAAACCCGGCGGCGAGTTTGCCGATGCGGCGTTTTTCTTCGACGTGGCGGGTGTCCTGTTCGGCCACGCGGTAATCGCCGGGCTCGTTGCCATCGTGGATTCTGGTGATGTAGCCACCGAGCAGGCGCAGGTGGTCGGTGTATTTGCTGAGGTCGCGGCGCAGGGTCATCTCGGACACGTCCAGCAATGCCGCCATCTCGCGCAGATGAATGGCGCTCTGGTCTTGCAGGGCTTGTTGAATCAGCTTGAGACGCTCGGCTTTTTTACTGTCCACAGGCATTCCGGGGTTGATTGTTGATGTTATTTAAGTAACATTATTTGTGAGTTTTGTAACGTTTTTGCGCGAATCACCCTCGATTGTGGCGCAGGGGCATTTGAATATACAAACAGGAGTTTTTGCGATGGCACACCTCGAACCCCAAGCGCTGGCGCAGTACATCGATCATACCTTGCTGGCGCCTGATGCTTCCCGCGAGCAAATCGCTGCGTTGTGCCGCGAAGCTGCCGAACACGGCTTCTATTCGGTGTGCGTGAATTCGGGTCAAGTCCCTCATGCGGCTCAGTGCCTTGAAGGGCAGCGCGTGAATATCTGCGCGGTGGTCGGCTTCCCGCTGGGCGCCGGCCTGAGCGACACCAAGGCCTTCGAAGCCGAGCGGGCGATTGCCGCCGGGGCCGGGGAAGTCGACATGGTGTTGAACATAGGCTGGTTAAAGGACGGCTTGTTTGATCAGGTGCGCGACGACATCGCCCAGGTGTTGCAGGCGTGCGGCAAGGTGCCGCTGAAAGTCATCCTGGAAAACTGCCTGCTCACCGATGCCGAAAAGGTGAAGGCTTGCGAGATTTGTCGTGAACTGAAGGTCGCGTTCGTCAAGACTTCGACCGGTTTCAGCCGCAGCGGCGCCACCGTGGAAGACGTTGCGCTGATGCGTCGCACCGTCGGCCCCGACATCGGCGTCAAGGCCTCCGGTGGCGTGCGCGATTACCCGACCGCCCTGGCGATGATCGAAGCCGGCGCTACGCGACTGGGCACCAGCTCGGGCATCGCGATCATCGGCGGCGCATTGGCGGCTGGCGAGGGTTACTGATCAGTCCACCTGCAACACAATCTTGCCAATGTGATCGCCGGCTTCCATCCGTGCATGGGCCTGCGCGGCCTCGGTGTACGGGTAAACCTTGTCGATCATCGGCAGGCAACGCCCGGCAGCCAGTACCGGCCACACGTACTCGCGCAGCTGTTCGGCGATCGAGGCTTTTTCTTCACGGGTGCGCGAGCGCATCAGCGAGCCGGTGATCGTCGCGCGCTTTCCCATGATCGCCATCAGGTCGACGTCGTTGGCGCGGGCACCGCCGAGGAAGCCGAGCATCACCAGGCGACCCTCCATGCCCAGTGCCGCGATGTTCTGATTCAGGTACGAACCGCCCATGATGTCGATGATCACGTTGACGCCTTTGCCAGCGGTTTTTTCCGCGATGACCTGGACGAAATCCTGGTCGCGGTAGTTGATCGCTTCGGCACCCAGCTTGCGGATCGCCGCGCACTTCTCCTCACTGCCCGCCGTGGCGAAGGCCTTGACGCCGAATTCGCGGCAGAGCATCAGCGCCGTGGTGCCGATGCCGCTGGTGCCGCCGTGAATCAACGCGCGCTGGCCTTTGCTGGCGCCGCCCATGTCGAACAGGTTGGCCCACACCGTGAAGAAGGTTTCCGGGACGGCCGCTGCGTGCACCCAATCCATGCCATCAGGAATGGGCAGCGTCTGGCTGGCCGGTGCAACGCAATATTGCGCATAGCCACCGCCATTGGTCAGCGCACAGACGTTGTCGCCGACGATGAATTCGCTGACGCCGGTGCCTACGGCCACCACTTCACCGGCCACTTCCAGCCCGGGAATCGGGCTCATGCCGGGTTTCATCGGGTACTTGCCGGCGCGTTGAATCACATCGGGACGGTTGACCCCGGCGGCGTGCACACGGATCAGCACTTCGCCTGCGCCGACCGTGGGCACCGGTTCCTGGCGCGGCTTCAACACCTCGGGGCCGCCGGGCTCGGTGATTTCAATCAGGGTCATGGTGTGGGGCAAAGTCATGTTGGAGTCCTGTGGAGAAAGTCGTCTGTAAATGGGATCGCATCAGTGAATCAATAATTCAGTCCAAACCACCGCCCCCCTGTAGGAGCGAGCCTGCTCGCGATAGCGGTATGTCAGTCACATTGCTGCGGGATCTGCCTACGTCTTCGCGAGCAGGCTCACTCCTACAGTGGGTCTGTTCAGCAAACGCATGGCCTGTTCCAGCAACAGTGCAATCACAATCGCGCCCGCCGCAATCACAAACAACAACCCATGCTGACCACCGCTGGCATTGAACAGCGCCGAATACGCAAACCCGGCAATCGCCTGGAAGGTGGCGAATGAAACCGTCGCACGGCTCCAGGCAATCTGCTGCTGGTGATGGTTCGGCAGCAGTTCATGCACCCGCGCCAGCGCCAGTGGAACGATGCCCGGCGGGAACGAACCGAGGATCACGGCCAACACGGCCAGCGCCGTAAACGAACTGGAAATCGACAGCAGGCCGACGGCAATCGCCTGCACCACCAGCACCAGGCGGATGCTCAGCTTTGCGCCCAGTTGATCGGCCAGAAAACCGTAACTCACCGGCCCGATGATCGCGCCCAGTCCGTACATCACCCAGATCAGCGCGCCGATGTGCGGGCCGGCGCCGAGGCCGCGGGCCACGTAATCCACCAAAAACACCATGGCCGGCACCAGCCCGGCGGCCATGAAGGCGTATTGAGCGAACAGCAGGAACACCCCCGGGTCGGTTGATGTGGTGGTTTTCTCGATCGACACCGCAACGGCTTGATGATGCGCCTCTTTCGGCCAACCGAACCAACTCGTGGCTGTCAGAAGCAGTGACAGCAGCCCCAGGCCAAACCAGGTTTGCTGCAAGCCAAGGCTCAGCAGCGGCGGCACAATCGTCCCCGAGCCGGCGATGCCCAGGCCGATGCCGAGGAAAATCGCACCGCTGGCCAGACCTCGGCGGGACGCCGGCACGTGGGGCAATACCGTCGCGGCCACCAACACCATGATCGCGCCACCGGCAACCCCCGACAGCAATCGCCAGCCGAAGAACCAGCTCACCGACAATGGAAAACCACAGGCGAAAAACGACAAGGTCACGGCCAGCATCATCAGGCGTAACGCGGTTTTGTTCGACGTGCGGTTGGCCACTGGCCGGCCGATCAGCGCACCGATCAGGTAACCCACGAGGTTGGCGGCGCCGAGGTACACCACGTCGCTGGCGGAAAACCAGTGCGCCTGGATCAATGAGGGAATCAGCGGCGTATAGGCAAACCGCGCCAGGCCGATGCTCACCAGGCTGGCGCTGAGGCCGGCGAAGATCGGCAGCCAGATCGCGCTGCGCGGGGTAGTCGATATGCTGTGCATGGGAAAGGTCCTGAGAAGGTTTTACGCTGGCCTTCAGACTATCCCGATCGGTTGATGTAATAACGCAGCGAGTTTGCGCTATGGTGATGCAAATCTGCATCAGTGGGGGAGCCGTATGAATTGGGATGACGCACGGGTGTTTCTGGCGGTGTGCCGAGAGTCGACGCTGCGGGGCGCGGCGCGGGTGCTGGGGGTCGATCAGGCCACGGTCGGTCGACGGATCGCGGCGCTGGAGAAGTCGTTGAGTGCGACGCTGTTTCTGCGCACCTCTGAAGGCTATGCGCTGACAGCGGTGGGGGAGGCGGCGTTGACGGCCGTGGAAAAAATGGAGCATTCGGCACTGGAACTGGAGCGTCGGATTCAGGGGCTCGACGATCGACTGACCGGGCTGGTGCGGGTCAGCACCACCGATTCCCTGGCCATCGATTTTCTGATCCCGGCCATTGCCCACTTACATGAACAGCACCCCGACGTGCGCGTGCAACTGGACGCCTCCACGCAGATTCTCAGCCTGGCCAAACGTGAAGCCGACATCGCCGTGCGCAACACCCGGCCGGACAACCCGGACCTGATCGCCCGTCGCATCGCACGCTGGCCGGTGGGTTTGTTTGCTTCTCAGAATTACGTAGATGCCCATGGCGTGCCAACGCCGGGCTCGGCGTTCGAAGGGCATGACCTGGTGGTGTATCAGCCGTACCTGCAAGGCAATAAAGACATGACCCTGGTCTCGGAACCGCTGGGGCGCGGGCGGATTGTGGCGAGTCTGAGTTCCGGTCTGCTGGTGCGCCGATCCATCGTGGCGGGGCTCGGGATCGGGGAAATTCCGGTGTACATGGGGGAGAGGGACGGGCTGGTCAGGTTATGGCCGGAGCGCACGCGACCGGTGCCCTATGACGTCTGGCTGGTGACCCACGCGGACCTGCGGCACACGGCCAGGGTTCGGGCGGTCATCGATGAAATTGTCGCGGTGTTTTCCGGTACCGGCGAGTGAGTCGTCGCTAATCGAAGGACTCACACAACCCCTGTGGCGAGGGAGCTTGCTCCCGCTGGGCTGCGGAGCGGCCCCCTATCTATCTAAAGAGAAGGGGACTGCTTCGC
>NZ_JASCOM010000246.1:0-8626 GCF_029959925.1 Pseudomonas sp. PS02303 | reverse complement strand
GGCTCGCTCCCACAGTTGATTGGCGGCGTGGCACAGATCAATGTGGGAGCGAGCCTGCTCGCGATGGCGGCCTGAACAGCACCGCAGATTCAGAACTTGTCGAGCGTGCGCAGCTTCTGCGGCAACCCCCACAGCAGCAGGGCAACGGCGATCAGCGCGCAGACAGCAATGACGTACAGCGCCGGGGTGGTGCTGCCGGTCAGATCCTTTATCCGACCGACCATGACCGGGCTGACGATGCCGCCGAACTGGCCGAGGGTATTGATCACCGCGATCCCGCCAGCCGCCCCTGCACCGGCACCGGCCAGCAGTTTTGGCGGCAAGGTCCAGAAGCTGGGGATGGAGGCGATGATCCCGGCACCGAGCAAGCCCAGCGCGACGATCAGGAAGGTCGTATGGTTGGCGAAAATCCCCGCACAGATGAACCCAACCGCCCCCATTGCAACCAGTCCAGCGACAAACTTGCGCCGCTCACCGGTCGAGTCGGACAACCGCCCGATCACCACCATACTGATGGCGCCGCAGATGTACGGGATGGCAGTCAGCAAGCCAATCATCACCGGGCTCTCGGTGCCGGCGCTGCGGATCAGTTGCGGGGCCCAGAAATTCAAACCGTAGGACGCCACCTGAATCAGGAAGTAGATCAGCCCCAGTGTCAGGAACCCCGGGATCCGCAGCGCGGCGAGCAGCGAGCCGCCACTCTTGTGCGGTTCATGGTGCGCAATGCGGCTGGCCAGCAGGGTTTTCTCCGCCGGCGTCAGCCAATGGGCGTCTTCGATGCGGTCCTTGAGCAGGGTCAGCACCAGCAAGCCGAGGCCGATGCAGGGCACGCCACCCAGCAGGAACAGCCAGTGCCAGCCGCGCATATCGAGGAAGCCGTCGAGGTGTTGCAGCACCAGCCCGGAGAACGGAGCACCGACCAGACCGGCAAACGCCGACGACAGGAACAGCATCGAGGTGATGCGCCCGCGATAGTGCTGCGGGAACCACAGCGTCAGGTAATACAGCACGCCCGGCGCAAATCCGGCTTCCATCGCGCCGATCACGAAGCGCAGCGCATAGAACTGCCATTCGCTGTTGACGAAGACCATGGCGGCGGTGGCGAGGCCCCAGGACATCATGATCCGGGCGATCCACCGCCGCGCGCCGACCTTGTACAGCATCATGTTGCTCGGCACTTCGAAGATCACGTAACCGACCACGAACAGCCCGGCACCGAGGCCGTAGGCGGTGTCGCTCAGGCTCAGGTCGGTCTGCAGCTGGAACTTGGCAAAGCTGATGTTGATGCGGTCGAAAAAGGCGAACAGGTAGCAGACCATGATCAGCGGCATCAGGCGCCAGGCGACCTTGCTGACCAGGGCTTTTTCTTCGTCGTGATTAACGGACGGGCTCGCGCCCGCCTCCAGTACATTGAGGCTCATGGTGCTTTCTCCAGGCGGACTTCCCATGGGTGTCCGATTGTTTTTGTTGTCTGGTTGGGAGGATCTGTGTGAATGCTTTTACTGTGGGAGCGAGCCTGCTCGCGATGACGGTGTCACCCGACATCGCATGAACTGACCCACCGCTATCGCGAGCAGGCTCACTCCCACAGGGTTTTGTGTTGGGTCAGGAAGGCATTGGGTGCAAATCGCAATTACGCCCCGCTTTGACCAGTTGACCGGGCACTTCGTGGCCCAGCAGCGCCGGCAATCCTCGGGACAACTTCAGTAACAGCGGTAGGTCGATGCCGGTGTGAATGCCGATTTCATCGCACAGGTTGACCAGGTCTTCGGTGCAGATATTGCCCGAGGCTCCCGGCGCGAACGGGCAGCCGCCGAGCCCGCCAAGGGCCGCGTCGAAGCGTCGGGCGCCAGCCTCGTAAGCGGCCAGCACGTTGCACAAACCGAGGCCGCGGGTGTTGTGGAAATGCAGGGTCAGATCCGCCGGCGAAACCCGCTGCAGAACCCGCCGCACCAACCGATCAACCTGTCGTGGATTGGCCATGCCGGTGGTGTCGGCCAGGGTGATGCCCTGGATGCCGAGTTCCTGATAAGCCTCGACGATTTGCAGCACGCGATCCTCATCGATCTTGCCTTCGAACGGGCAGCCGAAGGTGGTGGCGATGCTGCCGTTGAGCCGCACCTGCGCACCACCGACGAATTGCACAATCTCGCCGAACGCCGACAACGAGGCTTCGCAACGCATGCGCATGTTGGCTAGGTTGTGGGTCTGGCTGGCGGACATCACCAGGTTCAGTTCATCAGCGCTACAAGCCAGCGCCCGCTGCGCGCCCTTGAGGTTGGGGATCAACGCAACGTAGATCACCCCCGGTTGCCGGGTGATGCCCTTGAACACCAACTCGCCATCGCGCAGCGCCGCAATGGCCTTGGGCGACACGAATGAACCAGCCTCGATGCGGCTGAAACCGGCCAACGAGAGCTGATCGATCAGGGCAATCTTGTCGACGGTTTCGACCCAGGTCGGCTCGATCTGCAAGCCGTCGCGGGGGGAGACTTCCTGAACGATCAGGGTCTGGGAAAAATCAGTGATCATTGCACCACCCCTTCGGCTTTCAGCCGTTCGATGTCCAGCGCCGTCAGGCCCAGTCCCGCGAGAATACCGTCGGTGTGCTGGCCCAGACTCGGCCCGGACCAGTTCACTCCGCCGGGGGTTTCAGACATTTTCGGCACGATGCCGGGCATCTTCACCGTGGCACCGCCAGGCAAGTCGGCGTTGAGCAGCATGTCCCGCGCCTGATAGTGCGGATCGACGACGATGTCGGCGACGGAATAGATGCGCCCGGCCGGGACTTCGGCGGCCTCCAGCGCCGACAACACTTCATCGATCGGCAGGCTGCTGGTCCAGTGAGTGATTGCCGCATCAAGCACGTTACTTTTCAATGCACGACCGTCGTTATGAGCAAACTCAGGCGCGTCGGCCAAGTCGCGACGACCGACCACTTCCATCAAACGCTTGTAGATCGGGTCACTGTTGCCGGCAATCACCACGTAGGCGCCGTCGGCCGTCAGGTACGTGTTGGACGGCGCGATGCCCGGCAAGGCGCCGCCGCTGCGCTCACGCACATGGCCGAGCATGTCGTATTCCGGCACCAGGCTTTCCATGACGTTGAACACGCTTTCGGCCAGGGATACATCGACCACTTGACCACCACCCTGCCCGGTCTTGACCCGCAGTAACGACATCAAGGCACCGATCACCGCGTGCAACGATGCCAGGGAATCGCCGAGGCTGACGCCGACTCGGGCCGGGGGTGAACCGGGGGTGCCGGTGGTGTAGCGGATCCCGCCCATGGCCTCGCCGATGGCGCCGAAACCCGGACGATCGCGGTAGGGGCCGGACTGGCCGTAACCGGAAATGCGCACCAGGGTCAGGTTGGGGTTGAGGGCGTGCAGCACGTCCCAGCCCAGGCCGAGTTTTTCCAGGGCGCCGGGGCGCAGGTTTTCGATCAGCACGTCGGCGCTGGTCGCCAGCTGCTTGACCAGCTCGATGCCTTCGGCGGATTTCAGATTGAGCGCCAGGGACTTCTTGTTGCGCGATTGCAGGTACCACCACAGCGAGGTGCCTTCGTGCAGCTTGCGCCACTTGCGCAGTGGGTCGCCCTGGCCCATGGCTTCGATCTTGATCACTTCGGCGCCGAACTCGGCGAGCATGCGCGCGGCGAACGGCGCGGCGATCAGCGTGCCGATCTCGATCACTTTGATTGCACTCAAGGGGGCAGTCATCGCGGGGTACCTCTATGTTGTTCTTGGAATATGAGCCAAGGCTAGAGGACCGAGGGGCGATGAATCCAACCGTCAGTTGGCAACGTTCGTTCGCGAAACGCGAACGCCCGGGAGATTGCCGCGACCTCAGGTCAGTCTTCGCGGGCAAGCCTCGCTCCTACAGGTTGTGCGTGATCCCTGTAGGAGGCTTGCCCGCGAGGAGGCCGGCCTAGCCAATCGAGAACCGTCAGACTTGCCCACGCAACTGCTCGAACAATATCCGACTCACCGGCGACAGCGCCGCTTCATCACGCACCACCAAAATAAGCGCCCGATCCGACCAGTCATCCGTCAACGGCACCGCATGCAATCCCAACGCCCGGCCAAACAATTCATAAGCCTTCTGCGGCAGGATCCCAATGCCCATGTTGGCCTGAACCATCCGGCACATCGCATCGAACCCCGGTACATGAATCCGCAACCGCAGCACCTTGCCGGCCTTGCGCGCAGCTGCGTGGGTGCGCATGTTGATCGAACTGGCGGCATGCAGACCGACGTAATCGCTGTCCAGCGTATCGGTGAAAGCCAGGCTGGAACGACTCGCCAACGGATGATCGGGCAGCATCAACACCACCAGTTTGTCCTTTCGATACAGCACGCTGTGCAGGCCTTTGACGTCGCTGTCGCTGGAGCAGATTCCAAGGTCGGCCACGCCATCGAGCACGCCCTGAATCACCCCGCTGCTGGGACGTTCTTCGAGGTCGGTCTTGACCTGGGGATGACGCTCGGAAAAGTCCCGCAGGTCTTCGGGCAAAAACTGAATGATCGCCGACAAATTGGCGAGCATCCGCACATAACCGCGCACCCCGTGGCTGTGCTCGCCCAGTTCGAGGCCCATTTTTTCGACGTTGAACAACATCTGCCGGGCATGGTGCAGCAGGGTTTCACCGGCCGGCGTCAGGGTCATGCCTTTGGCCTGGCGCACAAACAGACTGATGCCCAGCGCTTCCTCCAACTCCATCAGCCGTTTGCTGGCGGCCGACACCGCGATGGCTTCGCGGCTCGCGGCACGGGTCAGGGTGCCTTCTTCGTGGACGGCGACAAACAGCTGGAGGGTGATCAGGTCGAGGCGGCGGATCAGGCTTTTTTGCAGCATGGAGGGCTCGATGACTTCAGTTCGGCTGAGTCGGCAGGATAGCCCGGTTTTGGCCCACACCATCACATGGCATCGCCCTGCTGAAAAAGTCGCGCCACTTGATGTAGCTTTACGCACCCACGTCGGGGACGTCGGTTTCTGAAACCCAAGGAAGACTCCATGAAGAGCAGCACCACCCTCCTCGTCACCTGCAGCACGGTGTTTCTCGCCCAACTGGGCATGAGCATTTACCTGCCGGCGTTGCCGGACATTGCCCGGGGTCTGTCAGCCGACGCCTCGCAGGTGTCCTGGGGGTTGGCCGTGTACCTGATCGGCATGGCGCTGCCGATGTTGTTCTGGGGCAGTCTGGGGCAGCGCATTGGCCGAAAGCCGGTGTTGCTCGCCGCACTCGGTATCTACGGGCTGGGTAACCTTGCCCTGCCCTTGAGCCAGTCGCTTGAAACGTTCCTGTTCTGGCGTCTGGTCCAGGGGATGGGTGCCAGCGGGATTTCGGTCATGGCGCGGGTATTGATCCGCGACAGTTTCCGCGGTGACCTGCTGGCCAAGGCGCTGTCCTGGATCTCGATTTCGTTTGTAGTGGCGCTGGGGATCGGCCAGTACCTGGGGTCGATCATTCAGGTGGTGCTGGGCTGGCCGGCGATTTTCTATCTGTTGGGTGGCGCGAGTCTGTTGATGGCGATGGCGGTGGCGCGGGTCACGTTCCCGCTGCTGAACGAGGAGCCTGTTCAGTCGTCCGCCTGGCCGAGTTACTGGCGCATTTTGCGTGATCGCGCCTTCCTGCTGCCGGCACTCGCCGGCGGCCTCGGTTATGGGGTGATCATTGCGTTCAACACCGCAGCGCCGCTGATTCTGCAAGGCCCCTTCAACTGGTCGGCCGTAGAATACGGGCTGTTGGGCTGGCCGATCAGCGCGGCGTATTTCCTGGGGGCTTTGGGGGTCAATGCCTTTGTGCTTCGCACCGGTCAACGCTGGCTGATGACGGCGGGCGTGGGCCTGGTATTGGGCGGTAGCGCGGTGATGTTGCTGGGGAGCATCGCGGGCACTTCCATTGCGCTGCTGCTCTGGTTGCCATACTGCTTTGCCGTGTTCGGGCAGTCTTTGAACTACCCGATCAGCCTGTCCCTGGCCAACGACGGCTCGCCGGTCGGCGGGGCTTATGCGATGGCGTTGAGTGGTTTCATCCACCAGCTGATGGCCGCCATCATCGGCGCGATTGCCAGTCTGATCGCAAGCCAGCAAGCATGGCCACTGTCCCTGTTTTGCACCTTGCTGGCCTTGGGCGCGATGGTGTGCGTGAGGCTCGCGCCCGGCCGGCAAACCGACTAGAACGCGCTGCGGAAAATCTCCTCGATCTGGCGCTGATCCGCCGCCCGTGGATTAGTCAGGCCGCACGCGTCTTTCAGCGCGTTGGTCGCGAGCGTAGGGATGTCGTTGAGCTTGGCGCCGAGTTCACGCAAACCGGCGGGAATCTCAATGTCGCTGGACAGGCTGCGGATCGCCGTGATGGCCGCTTGAGCGCCCTCTTCCGGGCTTAAGCCACGGATATCGGCGCCCATCGCGTGGGCCACATCGGTCAGGCGCGGGGCGCAGACCTGCGCATTGAAACTCTGCACGTGGGGCAGCAGCACCGCGTTGCATACGCCATGCGGCAAGTCATAGAACCCGCCCAACTGGTGAGCCATGGCGTGGACAAATCCCAGGGAGGCGTTGTTGAACGCCATGCCGGCGAGAAACTGTGCGTAAGCCATGTTTTCCCGTGCCGCCATGTCGCTGCCATTGCGCACGGCCAGACGCAGGTTGCTGCTGATCAAGGTGATGGCTTTCAGTGCGCAGGCATCGGTAATCGGATTGGCGGCGGTGGACACGTAGGCTTCGATGGCGTGAGTCAGCGCGTCCATGCCCGTGGCGGCGGTCAGGCTCTTGGGCATGGCGACCATCAGCGCCGGGTCGTTGACCGACAGCAACGGCGTGACGTTGCGGTCGACGATGGCCATTTTCACGTGGCGCGATTCGTCGGTGATGATGCAAAAACGGGTCATTTCGCTGGCCGTGCCGGCGGTGGTGTTGATCGCGATCAGCGGCAATTGCGGTTGGGTCGATCGGTCGACGCCTTCGTAGTCGCGGATCTCCCCGCCGTTGGTCGCGCACAACGCGATGCCCTTGGCGCAGTCATGGGGCGAACCGCCGCCGAGCGACACCACAAAATCACAGCGACTTTCCTTGAGCAGGCCCAGGCCGCGCTCGACGTTGGCCATGCTCGGATTCGGTTTGGCGCCGTCGAAGATCACCGAGTCGATGTCCTGCATTGCCAGTTTTTCAGCAATCATCTTCGCCACACCGGCCTTGGCCAGCCCGGCGTCGGTGACGATCAGCGCCTTGCGAAAGCCGTATTTGCCAATGGCAACCATGGCTTCGTCCAGGCAGTCATTGCCCATGATGTTAACGGCGGGAATGAAAAACGTGCTGCTCATGAGCGATTCTCCTGGCTAAGCCGATCGGTAGTGCCGATCCGGCGGGTGCGCACAGGATCGACGCTTCGGGCAGGCAGTAACTTGATCTGGCTCAAGTCCCGGTCGTGATAAAGTCGCCGCCCATCAGACCTTTTGCTTTGAGACTTTGACCGCAATGACCGATTTCCAGGATGTTGATGCCCAACTTGAAGACTGGAACGCCTTGCGCGCCACCGCCTCGTTCAGCGGTTTGCTGGTCGGCAACGGCGCCAGCCGTGCGGTGTGGGACGACTTCGGCTACGACTCGTTGTTCGAAAATGCCCGCACCGTCGAAGAAAAACCCCTGAGCCAGTCCGAGCTGAGCGTGTTCGACGCCATGCAGACCCGCAGTTTCGAACAGGTGCTGAGCGCGCTGAAAATCACCAGTCGGGTCAACAAGGCCCTGGCCGTCAGCTCCGCTGCGCCGCGCAATCGTTACTACGCGATCAAGGAAGCGCTGATCAACACAGTCCACGCGGTGCACATCCCGTGGCGGCTTGTGGTGCCCTCGACCCTGGCGACGATCAGTCAGGAACTGGGCCGCTATCGAACGGTGTTCACCACCAATTACGACTTGCTCAACTACTGGGCGATCCAGCATCAGCCGGATGCCATCACCGATCTGTTCCAGGGCGCCGAACCGGGTTTTGATTTGAGCGCCACGGCGACCGATAAAACCCGTTTGTTGTACCTGCACGGTGGCCTGCACCTGGTGCGCAATCAGGACGGCACGGCGCGCAAGCTGATGTCGACGGAGGGCACATTGCTGGGCAGTTTCGCCATCAACAACACCATCAAGACGCTGGACGATGTGCCGCTGTTCGTCAACGAAGGGCCGGCGCAGGACAAGCTCAAGACCATTCGCAGCTCGGATTATCTGTCGTTTTGCTATGACCAGTTGCTGAGCCATGGTGAGGGGTTATGCCTGTTCGGGCATGCCTTGGGCGAGCAGGACAGCCACATCATCCATGCGTTGCGCCAGGCGAAACCCAAGGTAGTGGCAATCTCGATTTACCCGCGCAGCAAGGCGTTTATCCAGCATCAGAAGCGGCATTACACGAAGGTGTTTGAGGGAACGGGGTCAGAACTGCGGTTTTTTGATTCGAAGACCCATGCGCTCGGCAGCCCGAAGCTCACAGTTCCCGTCGAGGTCTGAAGCGAACACCGAACCTGTGGCGAGGGAGCTTGCTCCCGCTGGGCTGCGAAGCGGCCCCTGCATTCTTTCAGAGAAAACGCATTGTCAGGTTTTACGACTGCTTCGCAGCCGAGCGGGAGCAAGC
>NZ_JASCOM010000245.1:0-8672 GCF_029959925.1 Pseudomonas sp. PS02303 | reverse complement strand
GGCTCGCTCCCACATTTGATCTGGGGTGTTCACAAATTCTGTGTTCACAGGAGATCCACTGTGGGTGCGAGCCTGCTCGCGATGGGGCCAGTACAGCCAACCCAATTCTAGTGTCAGGCGCCGAGTACGCGGCACGCCTCAGCCGGCAAGGTCACCGACACCGGGTTGCCAATGCTCAACCCAAACCCCTGACACGGCGTGCTCAGCGCCGTAAATGAAACCCCGGAACACTCCACCGTCGTTTCAATCGTCGCGCCGATATCGCGCACGAACGTCACCGTACCGAGCAACCGATTTCCCGCCGTGGCCTGTGGGTGCGACAGTTGCAGGTCTTCAGGACGAATCAGCATCTTCACCTTCTCCCCCACCACAATGCTGCTGCAAATCGGCACTTCCAGCGCGGCGCCCCCCGGCAACCCGACCTTGCCGTTGCCCAGCGCCGTGGCGGGGAAGATGTTGCCCGAGCCGATAAAGTCGGCGACAAATTCGTTGGCCGGGTGCCGGTAGATTTCAATCGGCGACCCCACCTGCTGCACCCGATGTTCACCCAGCACCACCACGATATCGGCCATGGTCATGGCTTCACGCTGGTCGTGGGTCACCATGATCGTGGTGATGTTCAGGCGTTGCTGCAACTGACGGATTTCCACCTGCATCGATTCGCGCAACTTGGCGTCGAGCGCCGACAGCGGTTCATCCAGCAGGAGGATTTTCGGGTGGTTGGCAATCGCCCGGGCAATCGCCACGCGCTGGCGTTGACCGCCGGAGAGTTTGGCCACCGGGCGATCAATCATCTCGCTCAGCTGAATCAATTCCAGCAACTCCACCACCCGCGCCTGCTGGTCAGCCTTGCTGACCCCGCGCAGTTTCAGCGGATAGGCGATGTTCTCCCCCACCGTCATGTGCGGGAACAGCGCCAGGGACTGGAACACCATGCCGAAGTTGCGCTGATGCGCCGGGGTGTGGCCGATGTCTTCACCGTCCAGGCGAATTTCGCCGCCGCTCAGGGTCTCAAGCCCGGCGATCATCCGCAGCAGGGTGGTTTTACCGCAGCCCGACGGGCCGAGGAAACACACCAGTTTGCCTTCCGGCAAATGCAGGTTTACATCCTTTACCGCGCAGGCCGAGCCGTAATGTTTCTCGACGTTTTCCAGAATCAGACCAGACATAAATCACCTCAAGAATCAGAACGAAACGCCACCTTCACCGACCAGCTTCTCCAGCGCCCAGATCAGGACGAAGTCGATCAGCACGATCAGCACGGCAAACGAAAATACGGTGGGGTCGAGCGACGACACGGTGCGGCTGTACATCCAGATCGGCACGGTCATCACATCGATGGTGTAGAGGAAATAGGTCACGGTGAATTCGTTGAACGAGACGATGAACGCCAGCAGCATGCCCGCCAGAATCCCCGACTTCATCAACGGCACCACCACATCGATAATCGCCCGCAGCGGTGAAGCGCCAAGCATTTGCGCGGCCTCTTCGACTTCGCTGCCGATGGAGAGCATTGCGGCGGTGCAGTTCTTCACCACGAACGGCAGGGCCAGGATCACGTGGGCAATCACCAGCCGCGAGGTGGTCATCTGGAACGGCAGGCTGTCGAACACCAGCAGCAATGCCAGGCCCAACACCACCATCGGAAACACCAGCGGCAGCGACATCAGTTGCAGCGCCACGGCCTTGCCACGGAACTCGCAACGGGTCAGCGCGTAAGCCGCCGGCACCGCCACAATGGTGGCGAAGACCATGGTCAGGCACGCCACCATCAGGCTGGTGGTCATGGCTTTGCCCAGGCTCAGCACATCGCTGGCATCGGGCGACACAAAGGTGTGCCAGGCCGCCTTGTACCATTGCAGGCTGTAACTGCTCGGCGGGAAGTCGAGGTTCGATGCGCCGCTGAACGACATGACGATCATGGTCAGGATCGGCAACACCGCCAGCAGCAGGATGAAGCCCGAGAGAATGCCGGCAAACTTGCCGGTCTCACCGGGCAGCAGCCCATAACGTTTCTTGGTCAACGTGCTCATTGGGAAGCCTCCAGCATGCGCCGACGACGGCCAGTGATGAATTCGGACAAGGTCATGATCGCCAGCGTGGTGACAATCAGCACCACACCGGCAGCGGACGCGGCGGGCCAGTTCATCAGCGGGGCGATCTGGTCATGCACCATCACCGCCAGCATCGGCACGCGCCGACCGCCGAGCAACAACGGCACCACAAAACTGCTGGCGTTGTAGGCAAACACCAACGTCGCGCCGGTGATGATCCCCGGCATGCTCATCGGCAGCACCACCTGGCGGAACACCTGGAAGCGACTTGCCCCCAGGGTGGCGGCGGCTTCTTCGTAAGTGCGGGCGACGCCGCGCATGGCGCTGGCAATCGGCAGCACGGCCAACGGGAACGCGGTTTGCACCAGGCCCATCAACACGCCGTTCTGGTTGTAGAGCAGCATGATCGGTCGCTTGATCAGGCCCAGGCCCATCAGTGCCTGATTGAGCATGCCGCCAGGGCCGAGAATCACCAGCCAGCCGTAGCTTTGCAGCAGCAGGTTGACCAGCAACGGCAGCAGCACCGCCGCGAGGAAGATCCGTCGCACGAATGGCGAGGTCAGGCGCGACATGGTGTAGGCCACCGGGATCGCCAGCAACACCGCGATCACCGCGCTGATCAGCGCCAGACGCAGGGTCAGCAGCAAGGATTTGAGGTAATAGGGTTCGAGCAATTGGGCATAACTGGCCAGGCTGAACCCGGTCCACTCTGCGCCTTTGGTGCCCACGCTCATGCGCAGTACCAGCAGGCTGGCGGCAATCAGCACGCCCAGAAACAGCATCGAGGGCGAGAGGAAAAACCACGCACGCGCCGTCGGCGAAACACCCCGATTGGCACGCACGGGAGCGGCGGCGACCGGATGAGTCAGAGGTTGGTGTTCCATAGCAAAGGTCTCGTCAATGGAAAGCAGCTGACAAACACAGCCCTCAAAACCACATCAGCCCCCTGTGGGAGCGAGCCTGCTCGCGAAAGCGATCCATCAGTCGACATCAATGGTGAATGTCAGACCGCATTCGCGAGCAGGCTCACTCCCACAGGGGATCTTCAGTGGTTGAAGATCTTGTGTTCGCCACTCAATCAGGAAGAAAAGATTTCCGTGTAACGACGAATCCATTGGTCATGCACGGAGGCCAGGAAGGCGTTGTCGTGCATGATCGCCTTCTCGGCAATCTGCTCCGGCGTGAGGATGTAAGGGCTCTTGCGCGCTTCGGCGGAGATGATCGCCTTGGCGTTGACCGGGCCGTTGTAGATGTCCTCGGCCATCTTGCCCTGCACCAGCGGGTCCAGAGAGTGGTTGATGAAGGCGTAGGTCAGGTCGGTATCGCCCGGACGGTTCTTCGGCATCACCGAGAGCATAAGGTCGGTGTAGAAACCTTCCTTCATCCCGAACGTAGCGCCCAGGCCATAGGCCGGATCGCGGATCTGTTTCGGGAAGAACGCCGGTGCGTACAGGCCGCCCATGTCCAGGGAACCGGTGCGGAACAATTCGGCGATCTGGTTCGGGTTTTCACCCAGGGTGACCACACGGTCTTTCAGCTCCGCAAGTTTCTTGAAGCCCGGCTCGATGTTGTGCTCGTCACCCCCGGCCAGTTTGGCGGCGATGATGATCAGGTCCATCGCTTCGGTCCAGTTCGGCGGCGGCAGGAAGATGTTCGGCGACAGCTCGGCGTCCCACAGGGCGGCGTAACTGTCCGGTGCTTCCTTGATGGTGCGGGTGCTGTAGACGAGGCTGTTGCACCACAGCAGGTAACCGATGCCGTGACCGTTAGCGCCGGTACGGTATTTCTCCGGTACGTCGACCAGGTTGGGAATGCGGTTGAGGTCTGGTTTTTCCAGCAGATTGGCTGCTGCCAGACCTTCGGCGCCGACACCGGCCAGGGTGATGATGTCGTACTGCGGACGATCACCGGCGGCCTTGAGTTTGGCGACCATTTCCGAGGTGCTGCCGGTGCGGTCAGCGATGACCTTGCAACCATATTTGTCTTCGAAGGTGGCCGCGATGTTACGCAGTGCAGCCAGGCCGGTGTCGTCGGACCAGGTCAACAGGCGCAGGGTCTTGCCCTGGAAGCGCGTGTCGCTGGCATTGGCCTTGACGAAGGGCAAACTCATGGCCGCCGCGGCTACGGACGCCACGCCCACGGTTTTGATGAATTGACGTCTGTTCAGATCATGTTCGCCCATTACGGACTCCCTTTGTTTTTGTAGGTATAAGGCAGGTCGAAACTGTTGCATCCGCGCAGCCGGATCAGCGTTTTCCCTCGTATTTTCGGGGGTTTGGCTGAACCAGTGAGTTCATCCTGAGGTCGTGCAAAACACCTGACTATCGATAAAAACTCATCGAAGCCATGACACCAGTGCATGCCTCGATACGAGGCATGCACTCTCCTGTTTCGTGCCTTCAGACGGCGCGAATCACGTGTTTGATTTCCTGGAAAGCCTGCAAGCCCCACGGCCCCAATTCGCGGCCGATGCTGCTCTGTTTGTAGCCACCCCAAGCGGTCTGCGGGAAGATCACTTGCGGCGCGTTGATCCACACCAGTCCCGCCTGCAAGGCGTTGGCGACCCGATCCGCGGCTTCGTTGTCGCGAGTTACCACGCTGGCCACCAAACCAAACTGGCTGTCGTTGGCCAGGGCAATCGCTTCGGCTTCGGTGGCGAAACTGCGCACGCAGATCACCGGGCCGAAAATCTCTTCACACCACAACGCACTGCCCTGGGGCACTTCGGTGAAAATCGTCGGCTGCAAAAAATAGCCGCGGGGCAGGTCTGCAGGGCGATTACCGCCGCTAACCAGCTTGGCCCCGGCGCTCAAACCGCGATCGATGTGGCCCAGCACACGCTGGTATTGCGCCTGATTGACCAGCGCGCCCATTTCCACGTTCGGGTCGAACGGGTCGGCGACGCGAATGGCTTCGGCGCGGGCCTTCAATCGGATGAGGAACTCATCTGCCAATTCATCAGCGACCAGCACGCGGCTGGTGGCGGAGCACATTTGCCCGGCGTTGAAGAAACCGCCGCCACAGGCCACTTCAACCGCCAGTTCGATGTCGGCGTCAGCGAGCACCAGCAGCGAAGATTTGCCACCCAGTTCCAGGCTCACGCCTTTGACGGTTTCCGCCGCACGCTGCATGACTTGCACACCGACCGCATTGCTGCCGGTGAAGGAAATTTTGGCGATGCGCGGGTCGGCCGACAGCGGCGCGCCGACGGCCAGGCCCGTGCCGCAGACCAGGTTGAACACGCCATCCGGCAAGCCGGCCTCAGCGACGATCGCCGCCAGTTCCAGCTCGGGCAACGGCGTGACTTCGGACGGTTTGAGCACCACGCAGCAACCGGCCGCCAGGGCTGGGGCGAGTTTCCAGGCCGTGGTGACCATCGGGAAATTCCACGGCACGATCAGGCCGACCACGCCGCACGGTTCACGGCGCACGCGAGCGCTGAAATCGTCGGTGGGCAGCTCGATGTTGCTGTCTTGTCTGGCATCGAGGCCTTCGGCAAGACCGGCGTAGTACTCGAACGTCGCGATCACGTCATCGACGTCGATGGCGGCTTCGAACAGCGGCTTGCCGTTGTTGCTCGACTGCAACTTCATCAAGTGGTCGCGCCCGGCCTGCACGCCGGCGGCGATTCTGCGCAGGATCGCGCCGCGTTCGGCACCGGTGGTTTTCGACCACTCGCCGAACGCCTGGGTGGCGGCGGTGACCGCTTGATCGACGGCTTTTTCATCGCCGCCATTCACGGTGGTCAACAGGGCTTCGGTCGCCGGGTTGATCACACGCAGATGTTCGTTGCCAGCCGACCATTGGCCGTTGATGTACAGGCCGTCCAGAGTGGTAGGGAAACTCATTTCGACACCGCCTTCATCCACTGGGTCTGATCGATTTCAATCAGGGTCGGGCCCTGACGGTCGGCGGCGCTGCGCAAGGCGCTGCGCAGTTGTTCAACACCGTTGACCGCTTCCGCCGCACAGCCCAGCGCCTTGGCCACACCGATGAAGTCCGGGGTGTAGATGTCCACGCCCACCGGTTCGATGGCGCGGTTGACCATGTATTTCTTGATCTCTTCGTAGCCCTGGTTATTCCACAGCAGGACGATCACCGGGGTGCGCGCTTCAACGGCGCTGGCCAGTTCCGGCAGGGTGAATTGCAGGCCGCCGTCACCGATCAGGCACACCACCGGAGGACGCGCGCCGTTTTCAAGGCTGCCACCGAGCCAGGCACCGATTGCCGCCGGCAAGGCGTAACCGAGGGTGCCGTAACCGGTGGACGAATTGAACCAGCGACGCGGGCGTTCCGGGTTGAAGGTCAGGTTGCCGGTGTACACCGGTTGGGTCGAATCGCCGACGAACACTGCGTCCGGCAATTCGTGCAACACGGTTTCGAGGAAGCGGGTCTGGGCCAGGGTCGGGGCGTCCCAGGTGGCGGCGAGGTCGTCACGCAGACGGGCAGCGCGGACTTGTCCCCAATCGTTGCGACGCTCGGCCAGCGAGTGCTTGGACAGTTCACTGAGCAAGGCTTGCGCGGCGTTACGCGAGTCCGCCACCAGGGCGACTTTCGGCGGGTAATTGCGCACGGTCTGGTCGGGGTCGATGTCCACGCGCAGCAGCACACCGGGAATCTCGAAACCGCCGGCAAACGTGACGTCGTAATCGGTCTCGGCCAATTCGGTGCCGATGGCCAGCACTACGTCGGCCTCGGCGACCAAGGCACGGGTCGCAACCAGGCTCTGGGTCGAACCGATCAGCAGCGGGTGACTGGATTCGAGCATGCCTTTGGCATTGATGGTCAGGGCCACGGGTGCGTCCAGCCGTTCGGCCAACTCGGTCAACTCGGCGGCGGCATCAATGGCACCGCCACCCGCGAGAATCAGTGGGCGCTTGGCGCCGGCCAGCAGCGCGGTCATGCGGCTGATGGCGCTTGGCGAGGCGCCAGCACGGTCGATGTTCACCGGGAGACTGGCGAGCAGGTCATCGGCTTCTTCGACCAGCACGTCCAGCGGAATTTCGATGTGAACCGGGCGTGGACGGCCGGCCTGGAACAGAGCAAAGGCGCGGGCCAATACGCCCGGCAATTCAGCTGCCGACATCAAGGTGTGGGAGAACGCCGCCACGCCGCCGACCAAGGCGCTCTGGTTCGGCAGCTCGTGGAGCTTGCCGCGACCACCGCCCAACTGGCTGCGCGATTGCACGCTGGAAATCACCAGCATCGGGATCGAATCGGCGTAGGCCTGGCCCATGGCGGTGGTGATGTTGGTCATGCCAGGGCCGGTAATGATGAAGCACACACCCGGTTTGCCACTGGTGCGCGCATAACCGTCGGCCATGAAACCGGCGCCCTGTTCGTGACGCGGCGTGACGTGGTTGATGCTCGAACGGGCCAGCCCGCGATACAGCTCCACGGTATGAACCCCGGGAATGCCGAACACCTGCTCGACCCCGTAATCTTCGAGTAACTTGACCAATACTTCGCCGCACGTCGCCATGTCTTTGCCCTTTTTGTTCGTTTGAGACGCCGGGCCTGCGCAGTGTTTATGATGCGTGGGCAGGTCCAGGGATGGCCTCATTGGAACGGGCGACACGTAGCCGCAACAATGGATAAAAAGTCATACTAGCCATGTCCTCACGTCATACCTTGGATCCAAATGAAACGATTGCCTCCCCTGCCGGCGCTGCACACTTTTCTGATTACCGCGCAGTGCTGCAACTTCACTCGGGCCGCCGAACAGCTCTACATCACCCAAGGCGCGGTGAGCCGGCAGATCGCCGGGCTGGAAGAACATCTGGGTTATGAGTTGTTTATCCGCCAGGCCCGGGGCTTGAGCCTGACCGCTGAAGGACGCGAGTGGCTGCCACGGGTGCAGCAGATTTTCGGCTTGATCGACGAGGCGGTGGAACAGATCGGCGAGAAGCGCGAAACCCTGCAACTCAAGGCCCCGACGTGCGTGATGCGATGGCTGCTGCCGCGCCTGGTGCAGTGGCAAAGGGAGCGTCCGGATGTGCCGGTCGAACTGACCACCACGGTGAAACACGGCGTGGATTTTCATCGCGAGCAGTTCGATGCGGCGGTGATCTATGGCGTACCGCCGGAGACATCACTGGCGTCCCATCGGCTGTTCGATGAGCAACTGACGCCAGTCTGCTCCCGGCCGTACCTCGAGGGGCCGGTGCCGTTGCAGGCGCCGGAGGATCTGGAACAACACATGCTGTTGCACCCGACCCGCGATGAACGCGACTGGAAAGCCTGGCTGGCCAGCGCCGATATTCGCTTGAGCAATGTCGGCAAGGGCCAGCATTTCGAAACCCTGGACCTGGCGATGTCGATGGCGTCCCAAGGAACTGGCGTGGCGATTGGGGACTGGTCGTTGATTGGCGACGACCTGAGCGCTGGGCGACTGGTCATGCCGTTTGAATTGAAGGTGAAGACAGGGTTGGCGTATTACCTGGTGTTCCCGGAAAAACCCGGGCCTTCGCCGAAGTTGCGCGAGTTGTTGGGGTGGTTGGTGGAGCAGGCTCAGTCACGCTGAGCCCCGAAGACTTGGCGCATAACCCTGTGGGAGCGAGCCTGCTCGCGATAGCAGTGGGTCAGTCGGCATATTTGTTGAATGACCCACCGCTATCG
>NZ_JASCOM010000244.1:0-8739 GCF_029959925.1 Pseudomonas sp. PS02303 | reverse complement strand
CCGCCGCACGGCGCGGGGGATTTTTTTAAGCGATCGTGGGGGCGCGGGGCCGCCCCCCCCCGCCACAGGTAAAGTGTTCACTCCCCCGCAATAAAACTCACCCGCACCTTCAACCCCGCCGACTCACCATCGTGCAGGCTGATCTGTGCCAAGTGCGCGCGACAAATCTCACCGACAATCGCCAACCCTAATCCGGACCCCGCCACTTGCTGGTTGCGCCGGTAAAAGCGCTCGAACACCCGATCCCGCTCATCAACGGGAATTCCCGGCCCGTCATCCTCGACCTCCAGCACCGCCGGCGCCGTGACCCGCAGAATCACATTGCCCCCCGGCGGCGTGTGAGCGAGGGCGTTGTCCACCAGGTTGCTCAGCAGTTCATTCAGCAACGTCGGTTCGCCGCGCAGCCACACTGGCTCGTCAGCCTCCAGCGCCAGGGCGACGCCGCGGGCATGGGCCAACGGCGCCATGGCCATGCCCAGTTCGCGCGCCAACTGACTCAGGTCCAACAACTGCGCGCCGCCCTCGGCAATCGCCCGGGCCCCGTTCTCTACCCGCGCCAGAGAAAGCAATTGATTGGCCAGGTGAGTCAGGCGATCCGTGCCTTGGGCAGCGGTTTCCAGGGTGCTGCGCCAGGTTTGCGGTTCGTTTGAACGCAGGCCCAGTTCGAGTCGCGCCTTGAGCGCCGCCAACGGCGTGCGCAGCTCATGGGCGGCATCGGCAATAAACTGCGCCTGCCGCTCGAATTGCCCGCGCAGTCGCTCGGTAAAGTGATTGAGTGCGCGCACCAGCGGCCACAACTCATGCTGCACTTCCACCAGCGGCAACGGCCGCAAATCATCCGACTGACGCTCTTCCACCGCCGTGCGCAAGCGCTCCAGCGGACGCAACGCCGCGCTGACCGCAAACCACACCATCAGCAACGCGCCGATGGCCAACATGCCCAAACGCAGCAACGTGTCCGCCGCCAGACTGCGAGCCATCGCGACCCGCGCCTCGTCGGTTTCTGCCACGCGGATTTCCGCCATGCCGTTCATGTTCGGCTCGCTCACCGGCTTGAGCAGGCTCACCACGCGCACATTCTGCCCTCGGTATTTAGCGTTATAGAAGCTCGCCAGCGCCGGATAGTCATCGGTACGCGGCGTTCCCGGGGGCGGCGGCGGGAGGTTTTCGTAACCGGAAATCAGCTTCTGATTGATGTCGTTGACCAAGTAGAAGATCCGCCCGGCGCTGTCGTAGGCGAAGGTATCGAGGGCCACGTAAGGCACGTCGGCGCTGAGGCTGCCATCGCGCTGGGACACCCCGGCGGCGATGGTCCGCGCCGACGCCAGCAGGGTCCGGTCATAAGCCGTGTCGGCGGCTTCGCGGCCATTCCAGTACGCACTCAAACCACTGGCCAGCATTAACACCACCAACAACAGCGCCAGGTTCCACAACAACCGCCAGCGCAGGCTGCTGGGCTTATGCATCGCGGCTTTCCAGCAAATAGCCGAGGCCGCGGAAGGTCACGATAGCGACCGGTTGGCCATCCAGTTTCTTGCGCAGGCGGTGGACGTAGATTTCGATGGCATCCGGGCTCGCTTCTTCATCGAGGCCAAACACCTGAGCGGCCAGTTGCTCTTTGCTCATCACCCGACCGGGCCGGGCGATCAATGCCTCGAGGACCGCCTGCTCGCGAGAAGTCAGGGTCAGCAATTCTTCACCGAGGGTGAAGCGCCGAGTGTCCAGGTCATAGGCCAGGACGCCGCAGCGCTGCTGACGCTCACCGCCCAGCACGCTGCGCCGCAACAAGGCTTTGACCCGGGCCTCGAGTTCGGTCAGTTCAAAAGGTTTGGCCAGGTAATCGTCGGCGCCCAGGTTGAGCCCGTGCACCCGGTCCTTGACGTCGCTGCGTGCGGTCAGCATCAGCACCGGGAGGTTCTTGCCCCGGGCCCGCAGGCGCGCCAGCACTTCGAAACCATCCATGCGCGGCAGACCGACATCGAGGATCGCCACCGCGTACTCCTCGCTGCTCAAGGCCAGGTCGGCCGCCACGCCGTCGTGCAGCACATCCACGGTCAACCCGGTGCTCTTGAGCGCCTGGGCGACACTTTCGGCGAGCTGCAGATGGTCTTCGACGAGCAGGACACGCATGGATTGTTACCTCATTCAGGGATGGTCGACGCCATTCTTTGGCGCGGAGTTTACAGCCGCATCCGCCACTGTGAAGCCTGAAAACTGTGAAAGCCAACTGAAAGGTTAGCGAAAGGTTAGCCCGTTAGAGTCGCCCCACGGATGGTTTCGACTGCAGGCCACCCGATCGTGCTTTGAAATGTAGCTCCCGAAAAACGCCTCGATGCGTTTTCGCCAATAAGAACAATAACGAGGTACTGCACCATGCTGGCCAGACAGCTTCAGGTTTGCCCGTCCCACCCGTTTTTTCAATCCCTCTCGTTCACGTTTGTCAGCGCTCCTACCGGCTGCACGACGCGAATCCGCCGCACCTGAAACATCCCCAAAAACAAAAACTCCCGTGGAGACAACAATGAATCGATCACTGCGCCGTTTCGCCCTCGCCGCCAGCTGCATGCTGTTCGCCGGCCAACTGATGGCCGAGCCAAAACGCCCTGAATGCATCGCCCCGGCCTCGCCAGGCGGCGGTTTCGACCTGACCTGCAAACTGGCGCAAAGCGCGCTGGTGAACGAAAAACTGCTGACCAAACCGATGCGCGTGACCTACATGCCCGGCGGTGTCGGCGCGGTGGCGTACAACGCGGTAGTTGCTCAACGTCCGGCCGACGCCGGCACGCTGGTGGCGTGGTCCAGCGGTTCTCTGCTGAACCTGGCCCAAGGCAAGTTCGGTCGTTTCGATGAAACCAACGTTCGCTGGCTCGCCGCCGTCGGCACCAGCTATGGCGCCATCGCAGTAAAAAGCGATTCGCCTTACAAGACCCTCGACGATCTCGTGCAAGCACTGAAGAAAGATCCAAGCAAAGTGGTGATCGGCTCCGGCGGCACCGTCGGCAGCCAGGACTGGATGCAAACCGCGCTGATTGCCAAGGCCGCCGGGATCAACCCGCGTGACCTGCGTTACGTCGCCCTTGAAGGCGGCGGTGAAATCGCCACCGCCCTGCTCGGCGGCCACATCCAGGTCGGCAGCACCGACATCTCCGACTCCATGCCGCACATCCAGAGCGGTGACATGCGCTTGCTCGCCGTGTTCTCCGAGAAGCGCCTGGACGAGCCGGAAATGAAAGACATCCCGACCGCCAAGGAACAAGGCTACGACATCGTCTGGCCAGTGGTTCGCGGTTTCTACCTCGGGCCTAAGGTCAGCGACGAAGACTACGCCTGGTGGAAAGACGCCTTCGACAAACTGCTGGCGTCCGAAGACTTCGCCAAGCTGCGCGATCAGCGTGAACTCTTCCCGTTCGCCATGACCGGCCCGGAGCTGGACACCTACGTGAAGAAGCAGGTTGCGGACTACAAAGTGCTGGCCAAAGAGTTCGGCCTGATCCAGTGATCGCCTCTGTCTAGCGGCTGCGGCCCCGACTTGCGGGGCCGTGGCACAGGAGTTTCCCATGCTCTTACAACGCATTTTTGCTTCGGTGCTGTTGCTGGCCTGTGTTGGCCTGGCACTGATGGCCTGGCCGTACCAGGCGGCTTTTTCCTACGAACCGGTGGGCCCTCGCGCGTTTCCGCTACTGATGCTCGGTTTGATGGGGCTCGGCCTGCTGTACATGGTGTTTCGGCCGACGCCGATCATCCACAGCGACGATGACCCGAAACTGGACCGCGAAACGCTGATCAAGATCGGCATCTGTGTGGTGCTGTTGCTGGTGTTCGCCGGCACCTTCGAACCCCTGGGTTTCATCGTCGCCAGCATCCTGATCGGCGTCCCCATGGCTCGCCTGTATGGCGGCCGCTGGCTACCGAGCGCGGTGATCATCAGCCTGATGGCCATCGGTCTTTACCTGCTGTTCGACAAGCTGATGGACGTGCCACTGCCTTTGGGCGTACTCGACGTTCTGGAGAACTGATATGGATACTCTTGGCTATTTGGGTCAGGGCTTCGGCGTCGCGCTGACCCCGTATAACCTGGTGACCGCACTCTGCGGCACCCTGATCGGTACCGTGGTCGGCCTGTTGCCCGGCCTGGGCCCGATCAATGGCGTGGCGTTGTTGATCCCGATCGCGTTCGCCCTGGGCCTGCCACCGGAGTCGGCTTTGATCCTGTTGGCGGCGGTTTACCTGGGCTGCGAATACGGCGGCCGGATCAGCTCGATCCTGCTGAACATTCCGGGCGAAGCGTCCACTGTCATGACCACCCTCGACGGTTATCCGATGGCCCGCAAAGGCATGGCCGGTGTGGCCCTGTCGTTGTCGGCATGGAGTTCGTTCATCGGTGCGTTCATCGCCACGTGCGGCATGGTGCTGTTCGCGCCGTTGCTGGCGAAATGGGCGATTGCCTTCGGTCCGGCAGAATATTTCGTGCTGATGGTGTTTGCGATCGTCTGTCTCGGCGGCATGGCCGGTGATCGTCCACTGAAAACGTTCATTGCCGCGCTCATCGGTCTGTTTCTGTCGTGCGTCGGGATCGATGCCAACAGCGGCGTGTACCGTTTCACTGGAGACAACATCCATCTGACTGACGGCATTCAGTTCGTGGTGCTGGTGCTGGGCCTGTTCTCCATCAGCGAAATCCTCCTGCTGCTGGAGAAGACCCATCGCGGTCAGGAAGCGGTGAAAGCGACCGGCCGAATGATGTTCAACGTCAAGGAAGCTTCGGCGGTGTTCATGGTGAACATCCGTTGCGGCTTGCTGGGTTTCATCATGGGCGTGTTGCCGGGTGCGGGCGCGACCCTCGCCAGCGCCGTGGCCTACATGACCGAGAAGCGTATCGCCGGCGCCAAGGGCACCTTCGGCCAAGGTGACATGCGCGGCCTCGCCGCCCCGGAAACCGCCATCGGCGGTGCAGCCTGCGGTGCACTGGTGCCCATGCTGACCCTCGGCGTTCCAGGTTCGGGGACCACAGCAGTGATGATCGGCGCGCTGTCGCTGTACAACATCACGCCCGGCCCGCTGTTGTTCCAGCAACAACCTGACATCGTCTGGGGCCTGATCGCCTCGTTGTTCGTCGCCAACGTCATGCTGGTGATCCTCAATATCCCGATGATCCGCATCTTCACCCGCATCCTCGCCGTGCCGAACTGGGCGCTGGTGCCGGTGATCGCGATCATTACCGGGATCGGCGTCTACGCGGTGCACGCCACCACCTTCGACCTGTTCCTGATGATCGGCATCGGCATCTTCGGTTACATCCTGCGCAAGCTGGACTTCCCGTTGTCGCCCGTGCTGCTGGGCTTCATCCTCGGTGGCTTGATGGAGCAAAACCTGCGCCGTGCGCTGTCGATCTCCAACGGTGCGCTGGAGATCCTCTGGTCGAGCCCGATCACTTTCGGTGTCTGGGTACTGACCGCGATCATGCTGCTGATGCCGATCCTGCGGATCTGGCGCAAACGCTCGGTTGCTCGTCGCGCCATCGCCGATGTCTGATCGAACACCTTTCAACGCCTGGTGGGGTACGCCGCTGGTCGGCGCGCTGGGCGGTTACCTGGCCAGTCTGGTCGGCTGGCCGCTGCCGTGGATGGTTGGCTCGTTGCTGGCGATCATCCTGGTGCGCTGCCTGACACCCTGGCAATTGGCGGAAATCCCTGGTGGCCGCAAGTGCGGCCAATGGATCGTCGGGATCGGCATCGGCCTGCATTTCACCCCAGTGGTGATGGAGCAGGTGTTGAGTCACTTCGGCCTGATTTTCTTCGGTGCGTTGATCACCAGCCTGTCCGCCGTGGTCGGGGTCTGGTTGATGCGGCGCACCGGGGAGGATCGCGCTACCGCCTTCTTTTCCAGCATGCCGGGTGGCTCCGGGGAGATGGTCAACCTCGGCGCGCGCAATGGCGCGGTGCTCAGTCGCGTCGCGGCGGGGCAAAGTCTGCGAGTGCTGGTCGTTGTGCTTTGCGTGCCGGCAGCCTTCAAGTATTTGCTGGGCAGCGGCACACCGATTTTTCATCCCTCCGCCGTCAATTGGTGGTGG
Organism: Pseudomonas sp. PS02303; assembly: GCF_029959925.1. NCBI lineage: Bacteria > Pseudomonadati > Pseudomonadota > Gammaproteobacteria > Pseudomonadales > Pseudomonadaceae > Pseudomonas > Pseudomonas sp. PS02303. The sequence continues at coordinate 2,669 of NZ_JASCOM010000244.1, read as the reverse complement.
CTGGCGCTTCTCTTCCCGGCGGGCGCCTTGGCGGCCTGGCTCTGGGAACGTCTTCGTCAACCCAATCCGTGGCTGTTCGGGCCGCTGCTGGTCAGTGCAACGGTGAGCATCGGTTGGGATTTGCACATCGGCTTGCCCCATGGCGGGAGCCAGATCGGCCAATGGCTGATCGGCAGCGGCCTGGGCTGTCATTTCAATCGGCAGTTTTTCCGCCGGGCGCCCTCTTTTATGGGACGGACCTTGGTCGGCACGATTTTGACCATGCTGATCGCTACGGCGGCGGCACTGGGCTTGAGTGCGCTGACGCATCTGGATCTGCGTTCGCTGACGCTGGGCATGATGCCTGGCGGCATTGCGGAGATGAGCCTGACGGCGGAGACCTTGCAACTGTCCGTCCCGCTGGTGACGGCGATGCAGGTGATGCGGTTGTTGTTTGTGTTGTTTCTGGCGGAGCCGTTGTTCAGGTATTGGAATCGCGAGCCGGGACAACCCTGACATAATCCCTGTGGCGAGGGAGCTTGCTCCCGCTCGGCTGCGTAGCAGTCGTAAACCCGAGCATGCGGTGTGCAAGAAGAAATCAGGCTGCTTGCTTTGGGGCTTCTTCGCAGCCCAGCGGGAGCAAGCTCCCTCGCCACAATTTTTCACCACTTTCACTTCAAACCGGCGGCAACCGCCACTCAATCGGCGTTTCGCCATTCTGTTCAAGAAACTTGTTGGTCCGGCTGAAATGCCCGCACCCCAGAAAACCGCGATAAGCGGACAGCGGTGACGGGTGCACCGACGTCAGCACCAGGTGCTTGGTGGCATCGATGAGTTTCTGTTTGCTTTGGGCATGCGCGCCCCACAGCATGAACACCAGATGTGGTTGCTGTTGACTGACCACTTCAATAATTCGATCCGTGAAAAACTGCCAGCCCTTGTCCTTGTGCGCATTGGCGTTGGCGCGCTCGACCGTCATGGTGGTGTTGAGCATCAACACGCCTTGATCAGCCCAGCTCTGCAGATAGCCGTGGTTGGGGATGTCGATGTTCAGGTCGCGTTTCAGCTCTTTATAGATGTTTACCAGCGACGGTGGCGCCGGCACACCCGGTTGCACCGAGAAGCACAGCCCGTGGGCCTGTCCCGGGCCGTGATACGGGTCCTGACCGAGGATGACGACCTTGACCTTGTCCAGCGGCGTGGAGTTAAGGGCGTTGAAAATCATTGGGCCCGGAGGATAAATCTCCTTGCCCGCCGCGCGCTCCTGCTGCAGGAAATTACGCAACTCTGCCATGTAGGGCTGGTCGAATTCGGCACGTAGTGCCTCCTTCCAGCCCGGTTCGAGTTTGATACGGTCATCAGCAGTCATGGTTACATCCGGCAAAAACAATGGGGCGAACCCTAGGAAAGCCCACCACACTTGTCAATTGATCTGACGCAGATCCGGCACTTTCCTGTACAGCGATCATACTGAACGCTCAATTTCACTATCGAGGTCACGATGAATCTGCACTTCGAAGAACTCACCGGCACCGACGGTGCGCGCATTGGCATCGCCAGCCTGGATGCCGAAAAGTCGCTCAACGCCCTCTCCTTGCCGATGATCAATGCCCTGCGCGATCAGATGGACGCGTGGGCCAAGGATCCGCAAATCGTCTGCGTTCTGCTGCGCGGTAACGGCGCCAAGGCTTTTTGCGCTGGCGGCGAAGTGCGCAGTCTGGTCGAAGCCTGCCGCGCTCACCCCGGTGAAGTGCCGCCGTTGGCCGCGCACTTCTTTGCTGCGGAATATCGCCTGGACTTCAATCTGCATACCTACCCCAAACCGCTGATCTGCTGGGGCCATGGTTATGTGCTGGGCGGTGGCATGGGGTTGCTGCAAGGCGCAAGCATCCGGATTGTCACGCCGAGCAGCCGCCTGGCGATGCCGGAGATCAGTATCGGTCTGTATCCGGACGTTGGCGCCAGTTGGTTTCTGTCACGCCTGCCCGGCAAGCTCGGGCTGTTTCTGGGGCTGACCGGTGCACACATGAACGGTCGTGATGCGATCGACCTGGGCCTGGCTGACCGTTTCCTGCTCGATGAACAGCAAGAAGAGCTGATCGAAGGCTTGCTGCAATTGAATTGGCAGGAACAGACGCCAATGCAGCTCAATAGTCTGCTCAAGGCCTTGCAGCAGGAAGCCGTTGCGCAAATGCCCGCCGCGCAGTGGCTGCCTCGACGCCAGCAAATCGATGAACTGCTGGATATCAGCGATGTGCGCTGCGCCTGGAAAGCCATCAGCGCTCTGCGCGACCATTCGGATCTGCTGTTAAGTCGAGCGGCGAAGAACATGACCGAAGGTTCGCCCTTGACCGCTCATCTGGTGTGGGAACAGATCGCCCGCGCCCGGCACATGTCATTGGCTCAGGTCTTTCAGATGGAATACACGATCAGCCTCAACTGCTGCCGTCATCCGGAGTTCAGCGAGGGGGTTCGGGCGCGGTTGATTGATAAGGACCAGAAGCCGCACTGGCACTGGCCTGACATCAATAACGTGCCGGATGCGGTGGTAGAGGCGCACTTTCATAAAGTCTGGGAAGGTCGGCATCCGCTGGCCGATCTGTCGGAATACTAAAAAATGTGGGAGCGAGCCTGCTCGCGAAGGGGGCGTGTCAGTCGACATTGATGTCGCCTGACCTACCACCTTCGCG
>NZ_JASCOM010000243.1:0-8756 GCF_029959925.1 Pseudomonas sp. PS02303 | reverse complement strand
CGCGATAGCGGTGTGACATCCAGCATTGATGTTGACTGACACACCGCTATCGCGAGCAGGCTCACACCCACAGGGGAAGGTGTTTACCGGGCGAAATGGCGGGCGATCAGATGATCGATCGACAATTTCCCCGGCCCGGTCGCCATCAGGTACAGCAACACCGCCGCCCAAGTGCCATGGGTCGGGTAGGCGTCGGGGTACACGAACAGTTGAATGGTCAGGGTCATGCCCAGCAAGGCCAGCGCCGAAAATCGCGTGGCGAAGCCGATCAGGATCAGCATCGGGAAGACATGCTCGGCGAAGGCGGCCAGGTGCGCCGCCAGTTCCGGGGACAGCAATGGCACGTGGTACTCGCTCTGGAACAGCGGGATGGTCGAGTCCGCCAGATGCGGCACGCCAAGCTGGAAGGAGCCGTCAAACAGGTCGATGGCCAGGCCTTCGACCTTGGTTTGCCCGGACTTCCAGAACACTGCCGCAATCGAGAAGCGCGCGATAAAGGCGATCAGACTGCGGGGAATCATCTCCAGTAACGCGATGGCGCGAACGATGGGGTTCTGTGATTCGGTCCGGATGTTCATGGCGATACCTTGATGTTATGCAAGTGAGTGATGGCGTTGCGGCTGATCAGCAGCGCCAGGGTTTGGCTGAGGTCGAAGGCGGGGGCGGCTTCCAGCGCTTGCATCAGTGACTGGCCGTTTTGCAGATACTGGATGAACGAGCTGGCACCTTGATCGATGGCGAATACTTCAACGTCCAGGCCATTACGTAACACCAGCGCGTGTTGTCCCTGGCTCAGGTCAATCCCCGCCAGCGTTGTTTCCTGTTGATGCGCCGCCCAGATCGCCACCACCGCGAAGGCAGAACTCAACAGGTTGAGGGAGGGATGAAGTTCGACGGTGAGCTCGCTCAGGGCTTGCGGGTCGGCCAGTGCTGCGGCGATCTGCTCATGCTCCAGGGGCTGCGCATCGGCCGCGTGATACGCGATGACGCGCAGGCGCTCCAATCGGGCGACATCGGCCAGATACGGCACGCTGGCGGCGGGCGCAAAGCCTTCGATGAAGGCTGCGAAATCATGCCCGTAGTCATTCATCAGCGGGCTGCGGGGCGGGGAGCCGTGCACATGAACACCGGCCATGGCCCGGAAGAATTCATCGCCGACCAATTGCACAATCACGGGGTAACTGTCCGCCAACGCGTTGATCAGCGAGGCCTGCACATTGTTGCGATACACCGCGAAACGGCTGGCCGGATCGGCGCCATTGACGCTGAATAATCCGTCAGGGCAGGGCCGCTCCGGATCAAGCAGGGCGGCGGCGAAATCGGCGTGATTGCTCATGACCGGATCTCGGCGCATCGCAACAACTCATCGGCCTGACGCGCTTCGGCGTGTAATACGCCGAAGGCTGGCACCTGATTGTCGCGTTCGATCAGCGTTGCTACTGGTCCGACACGCTCCAGCACTTGCACGTACAGCGCCCACACGGCGTTGTCGATGGGCGCGCCGTGATCGTCGATCAACAGACGGTCACCGAGGCTGTCGGTGTCTTCGGCAAATCCGGCCAGATGAATCTCGCCGACGGCATGAAGGGGCAGGGCATCGATGTAGGCCACAGGATCGCGTTGATGATTGATGCTCGACACGTAAACGTTGTTCACGTCCAGCAACAGCCCGCAGCCTGTGCGGCGAATGACTTCGCTGATGAAGTCGGCCTCATCGATCGTCGAGCGTTTGAACGCCAGGTACGTCGCCGGGTTCTCCAGCAGCATTGGGCGTTTGAGAGTGGTTTGCACCTGGTCGATGTGTTCGCAGACGCGGTTCAACGTCGCGTTGTCGTAGGCCAGTGGCAGCAAGTCATTGAGAAACACCGGGCCATGGCTGGACCAGGCCAGGTGTTCGGAAAAGGAGTGGGGTTGATAGCGCTCGATCAGCTCGGCAAGGCGTTGCAGGTGTTGAACATCCAGCGGACCTTCGGCACCGATGGACAGGCCAACGCCATGCAGCGACAGCGGATACTGCTCGCGGATCAACCCCAGGTAATGATGAAAAGGGCCGCCGGCCACCATGTAGTTTTCGGCGTGGACTTCGAAGAAGCCGATGTCCGGCTTTGAACCGAGCACTTCACGCAAGTGCCCGGTCTTGAGCCCCAGCCCGGCGCGGGGCGGGAGCCCGAACAGTGAATTGTTCATGGTCGACACTCAGGCTGGGAGGCGGATCAGGCTTTGGCTTTGAAGGCTTCCATCTGACCGAAACCGGTCGGCGAGGTTTTGCTTTCGGTGGTGGCGCACGTGCCTTTCGGAACGAGTTTCCAGGCGTTTGCCTGGTGGTCCATCTTGGCAGTACCGGCGCAGGTGGTGCCTGCACCTGCGGCGCAATCGTTATGACCTTTCATGGCCACGCCGAAGCATTTTTCCATGTTGCTGTTGTCGGCGGCCTGGACGGTGGAGACAGCGGCCATGCTCAGCGCAGAACCAAGGGCCAGAACGAGGGCGGTGGCGGACAGCGTGCGGGTGGTAGCAGTCATGATGTTTCTCCGTTGTTTGAGTTTTGGTAAGCCGCATGTCTGCTGGCTTACCCCTCTAGAGAGAGGTCATCGTGATGCGTTACAGCCCAGTGCAAAACTTTTTTAAAAACCTCAAAACACCACCGACCCCTTGTGGGAGTGAGCCTGCTCGCGATAGCTGTTTCGCCTTCAACGGTTTTGTTGACTGACACTCCGCTATCGCGAGCAGGTTCGCTCCCACAGGGGGGCTTTATTGCCGTGAAGGTTTATGGCGGGCACAAAAAAACGGCCCGAAGGCCGTTTTTGTTTACCGCAATTGCTTAGCCGCCGAGATACGCTTCGCGCACTTTCGGATCAGTCAGCAGTGCTTCCCCCGTGCCGGTCATCACCACCCGGCCGTTCTCCAGAACGTAGGCACGGTCGGCAATTTTCAGCGCCTGGTTGGCGTTCTGCTCTACCAGAAACACCGTCACGCCATCCTTGCGCAGCTGTTCGATGATGTCGAAGATCTGCTGGATGATGATCGGTGCCAGGCCCAACGATGGCTCGTCGAGCAGCAGCAGTTTGGGTTTACTCATCAGCGCACGGCCGATGGCGAGCATTTGCTGTTCGCCGCCGGACATGGTGCCGCCGCGTTGGGCAAAGCGTTCTTTCAGGCGTGGGAAAAGTCCGAGAACCTTGTCCATCTGTTCCTGATAATCGCCCTTGCTGGTAAAGAATCCGCCCATGGACAGGTTCTCTTCCACGGTCAGGCGGGCGAACACTCGACGACCTTCCGGCACGACCGCAATGCTTTTACGCATGATCTGCGACGAGTCCTGGCCGACGAGCTCTTCACCCATGTAGCGGATGCTGCCGCTGTGGGCTTGCGGCGAACCGCAGAGGGTCATCAGCAAGGTCGACTTGCCGGCACCGTTGGCGCCGATCAGGGTCACGATCTCGCCCTGGCGGACTTCGACGTTGACGCTGTGCAGCGCCTGGATCTTGCCGTAGAAGGTGGAAACGTTTTCAAATTGCAGCATTTACGCTTCCCCCAGGTAGGCTTTGATCACTTCAGGATTGTCGCGGATCTGTTCCGGCGTGCCGTCGGCCAGAGGCGTGCCCTGGTTGATCACGACGATGTGGTCGGAAATGCTCATGACCAGTTTCATGTCGTGTTCGATCAGCAGCACGGTGACGTTGTGCTCTTCACGCAGCATGCTGATCAGCGCCTTGAGGTCCTCGGTTTCCTTCGGGTTCAGGCCGGCGGCCGGTTCGTCGAGCATGAGGATCCGCGGGCGGGTCATCATGCAGCGAGCGATTTCCAGACGGCGTTGCTGACCGTAGGCCAGGGTGCCGGCCGGGCGGTTGGCGAACTGCGTGAGGTTGACCTTGTCCAGCCAGAACTCGGCAAACTCCATGGCCTCGCGTTCGCTTTTGCGGAATGCCGGGGTCTTGAACAGACCAGACAGGAAGTTGGTGTTCAGGTGACGGTGTTGCGCGATCAAGAGGTTCTCGACCGCGGTCATGTCCTTGAACAACCGCACGTTCTGGAAGGTGCGCACCACGCCTTTGAGGGCGATCTTGTGGCCCGGCAGGCCTTCGATCGGCTCGCCGTCCAGCAGGATGCTGCCACCACTCGGCTTGTAAAAACCGGTCAGGCAGTTGAACACCGTGGTTTTGCCGGCGCCGTTAGGGCCGATCAATGCAACCACCTGTTTTTCTTTCACGGTCAGGGCCACGCCGTTGACCGCCAGCAAGCCGCCGAAGCGCATGCTCAGATTTTCGACTTTAAGGATCTCGCGGCTCATTTGCGCAGCTCCATGTGAGGACGTTGCATGGGCAGCAGGCCTTGAGGTCGCCAGATCATCATCAGCACCATCAATGCGCCGAACATCAACATGCGGTACTCACTGAACTCTCGCATCATTTCCGGCAGCAGAATCATCACCACGGCGGCCAGGATTACGCCCAACTGCGAGCCCATGCCACCCAATACGACGATGGCGAGGATGATCGCCGACTCGATGAAGGTGAACGACTCCGGTGTCACCAGGCCCTGACGGGCAGCGAAGAAACTGCCGGCGAAACCTGCGAAGGCGGCGCCCAGGGTGAAGGCGGAAAGCTTGATGACCGTAGGATTCAGACCCAGCGCACGGCAGGCGATCTCGTCTTCACGCAACGCTTCCCACGCACGGCCGATCGGCATGCGCAGCAAACGGTTGATCACGAACAGCGCAGCCAGGGCCAGCAACAGTGCAACCAGGTACAGGAAAATCACCTTGTTGATCGAGTTATAGGCCAGGCCGAAGTACTCGTGGAACGTCTGCATGCCCTCTGCCGCTTTGCGCTCGAAGGTGAGCCCGAAGAACGTCGGCTTCTCGATGTTGCTGATGCCGTTCGGGCCACCAGTGATATCGGTGAGGTTACGCAGGAACAGACGGATTATTTCACCAAAGCCCAGGGTCACGATCGCCAGGTAGTCGCCGCGCAGACGCAGTACCGGGAAGCCGAGCAGGAAACCGAAAGTGGCCGCCATCAGGCCGGCGATCGGCAGACAGATCCAGAAGCCCAGACCCAGATAGTGCGACAGCAATGCATAGCTGTACGCCCCGACGGCATAGAAGCCGACGTAACCCAGGTCGAGCAGGCCGGCCAGGCCGACCACGATGTTCAGGCCGAGGCCGAGCATCACGTAGATCAGCACCAGCGTGGCGATATCCACCGCACCGCGAGAGCCGAAGAACGGCCAGACCAGGGCACCGGCGATCAGCGCAATGATGATCCAGCGTTGGGTGGTCGGCAGGGTCAGGAAGTTACTGGCCTTGGCCGGAATCAACGGCATGTTGGGCGACGAGCGCCAGGCCGAGCTGATCTGTTGATCGAACAGCACCCGCAGGAACATCAGCACCGAGCACACCGCGATAGTGATCAGTGTGGCGCTGCTGGTGCCGTGCACTTCGAGGTGGATGCCGACGATGGTCAGTTTCAGACCCAGTACCGGGTAGGCCACGGCCCACACCAGCAAAGCACTGAACAGTGCCTGTTTAAGATTCCTAGTCATACTTTTTCAACCTCCGGACGGCCAAGGATGCCGGTCGGCCGGAACAACAGAACCAGAACCAACAAGCCGAAAGCCACGACGTCCTTGTACTGGTCGCCGAAGATATCGGCACCAAAGGCTTCCGCCACCCCTAATACCAGCCCGCCGAGCATGGCTCCCGGGATGCTGCCGATACCGCCCAGTACCGCTGCGGTGAACGCCTTGAGTCCAACGAGGAACCCGGCGTTCGGGTTGATCACACCGTATTGCATGCTCAACAAGACGGCCGCGATGGCCGCCAATGCGGCACCGATGACGAAGGTCAGGGCGATGATGTTGTTGGTATTGATGCCCAGCAAGTTGGCCATCTTGATGTCTTCGGCACAGGCGCGGCAGGCACGTCCGAGACGAGAGCGGGAGATGAACATTGTCAAGCCGAGCATGGCGACGAAGGTCACCACGAATACCACGATTTGCATGTAGGAAATCAGCACTTCATGTGCGCCACCTGGCCCGAAGGTGAAGCTGCCGGGGATCAGGTTGGCTATGGATTTGTCCTTGGAGTCTTGCGCCAGCAGAACCGTGTTCTGCAGGAAGATCGACATGCCGATGGCGGAAATCAGCGGGATCAGACGGTTGCTGCCGCGCAAAGGGCGGTAGGCGACGCGTTCGATGCTGTAACCGTAGGCACTGGTCACGACGATGGTCGCGATGAAAGCAGCGGTAATCAACAGCGGAACGCTGTCGAGTCCCAGCATGGCCAACCCGGCGATGGCGATGAACGCCACGTAGGAGCCGATCATGTACACCTCGCCGTGGGCGAAGTTGATCATTCCAATGATGCCGTAAACCATCGTATAGCCGATGGCGATCAGGGCATACGTACTGCCAATGGTCAGGCCATTAACCAGCTGTTGGAGGAAGTGATAGATGTCAGGCATTACAGCGCTCCTAAAAACCTGATACGCATTTCACTGGTGGAGTCATTTTCCCGCTCGAGCCCCGTGGATCTGCATCCACTTCGAACGCGAGGTTTGCCAGCGAACCGCTGATGACGGTTTTGAGATTTTCAGGTGGGGAGACTGGCGGATCACGCCAGCGCGGCCCAATACATTCGTAAAACAAAGCCCACGGCACGCCGTGGGCTTTATTGGCAGTCAGTCAGGCAACGCCTTACTGAGGCTTGGCTTCAGTTTTTGGTTTGCCGAAGTGCCACTCGTAAACCACAAATTTGAAGTCTTTCAGGTCGCCCTTGTCGTCGAAGCTCAGGTCGCCGGTAGGCGTCTTGAAGGTGCCTGCGTGGATGGCAGCAGCCACTTTGGCAGTGTCTTCGGACTTGGCGGCCTTGATGCCTTCGGCAATCACTTCCACAGCCGAGTAGGCCGGGAACACGAACGGACCGCTCGGGTCTTCTTTCTTCGCTTTGAACGCATCAGCCAGGGCGATGTTGGCCGGATCCTGGTCGAAGGATTTCGGCAGCGTCACCAGCAGACCTTCCGAAGCTTTCTGAGCGATCTGCGAGATCGAGTCGTTACCCACGCCTTCCGGACCCATGAACTTGGCTTTCAGGCCTTTTTCATCTGCCTGGCGCAGGATCAGACCCAGCTCAGGGTGGTAGCCACCGTAGTAAACGAAGTCGACGTTGGCTTGCTTGAGTTTCTGGATGATCGACGAGAAGTCCTTGTCGCCGGCGTTGATGCCTTCGAACACGGCAACCTTGGTGCCTTTTTTCTCGAGGGTTTGTTTAACGGCGGTGGCGATGCCTTCACCGTATTGCTGTTTGTCGTGCAGGACAGCAACGATCTTCGGTTTTACGAAGTCGGCGATGTAGTTACCGGCGGCAGGGCCTTGGGCGCTGTCCAGACCGATGGTGCGGAACACCATTTTGTAACCACGGGCGGTGATGTCCGGGCTGGTGGCAGCCGGGGTGATCATGATCACGCCTTCGTCTTCGTAAATGTCCGAAGCAGGTTGGGTGGAGCTGGAGCACAGGTGACCGACCACGAACTTGACGCCGTCGTTGACGACTTTGTTCGCGACCGCTACCGCTTGTTTTGGATCACAGGCGTCATCGTATTCAACGGCTTCGAGTTTCTTGCCGTCTACGCCGCCTTTGGCGTTGATCTGTTCGATGGCCATTTTGGCGCCACTGAACTGCATGTCGCCGTATTGGGCTACAGGGCCGGTTTTAGGGCCGGCGATGCCGATCTTGATGGTGTCAGCTGCGAACGAATGGCTGGCAACCCCGGCCAGAACCATAGCGGCAAACAGTTTGGAAATCTGCTTAGTAGCCTTAGTCATAGTGCTCCACTCTTACTGTTGTAGTTTTTATAGTCCTGGCGCCGTAGCAGCAGAACCGGGTCAGATATCTTCGATATCCTCCGGAAAATGCCCCCGACAACTGTACCGGTACAGTGTAGAGCGCCAATTGTTAGCCTGGGAAGCTGGCACCGGGGGGCAAAACCTGAGGGTGTCGCTTAATTGAAAGAAAAAGACAGAATAGCGGCGGGATGTTAGCTGGCTAATTGCTTGATTCAGCAGCATTCCCTGGCTTTCCTGCTCTTTTCTTTCGGTGACTCAATTGCATCCGGGTTTTTCTGCCAGACCACCGACGTTATCATTCGCGTCGATTTCTTTTCCGGACAGTGCCCATGAATGAAGAACCTAGCACCCTCTATGCCAAGCTGCTTGGTGAAACCGCATCTATTACGTGGAAAGAGTTGGAGCCCTTCTTTGCCAAGGGTGCCCTATTGTGGGTCGATCCCGGCCTGAATTTGATCGCTGCTGCCCAAGCTGTTGCGACGGATGAAGGCGAGAAAGTGGCTGCCTGGCTGGCTGCCGACAAGGTCGCCAAGCTGTCTGAAACGCGGGCGCTGGATCTTTTTGAACGCGACCCGCAGCTGTGGGCTGTGGTGGTTTCGCCGTGGATTCTGATCCAGGAAAGGGCGACGAGCTGACTGTTCGCACTTTATTGGTGCGCCTGGCGGGCGACCAAAAGTGTGTAGGTGAGTAGCGTGATGGCATGTTGCCGTAGAGAAAGGCCACAGAAGGGTCTTGGCGAGGGTGACGTAAACGTAACGGGAACAGTTTATTGAGCAGCCTTCGGGCTGCTTAATTGTTTCTGGATGTGGATTTTCCGGTGAATCCGATGCCGCCATCGCGAGCAGGCTCGCTCCCACAGTTAACCGCGTTTCTTCAGAAGAAATGCGATCCCTGAGGGAGCGAGCCTGCTC
>NZ_JASCOM010000242.1:0-8815 GCF_029959925.1 Pseudomonas sp. PS02303 | reverse complement strand
GGCTCGCTCCCACAGTGGATCTCCAGCGCACACAGATTCTGTGTACACCGAATTCCATGTGGGAGCGAGCCTGCTCGCGAAGAAACTGACTCGGTGCAACTGCCTTAAACCCCACCCCCCATCCAAGGTCCCCGGATGCTCGAACTTGTCGCTGCCTTTATCTGCCTGACCACACTCCTCACCTACGTGAATTTCCGCTTCATCGGCCTGCCTCCGACCATCGGGGTCATGGTCACCGCGCTGATGTTTTCCCTGCTGCTGCAAGGCCTGAGCTTGCTCGGCTACCCCGGCCTCGAAGAGCGCATTCAGCAACTGATCAGCCAGATCGACTTTGGCGATCTGCTGATGAACTGGATGCTTTCCTTCCTGCTGTTCGCCGGCGCCCTGCACGTCAACCTCAATGACCTGCGCAGCTACCGCTGGCCCATCGGGCTGCTGGCGACCTTCGGCGTATTGATCGCCACGGCGGTGATCGGCAGCCTCGCCTATTACATTTTTGCCCTGTTCGGCTGGCACGTGAGCTTCCTTTATTGCCTGCTGTTCGGCGCGCTGATTTCCCCCACCGACCCGATCGCGGTCCTCGGCGTGCTACGGACTGCCAATGCGTCCAAGCCTCTGAAAACCACCATCGTCGGCGAGTCGCTGTTCAACGACGGCACGGCCGTGGTGGTGTTCACCGTGTTGCTGGGCATTGCGCAACTCGGCGAGACCCCGACCGTCGGCGCCACAGCGATGCTGTTCGCCCATGAGGCGATTGGCGGCGTGCTGTTCGGTGGGCTGATCGGTTATCTGGTGTACCTGATGATCAAGAGCATCGAGCAGCATCAGATCGAGGTCATGCTGACCCTGGCGCTGGTGATCGGCGGCTCGGCCATGGCGTCGGAGCTGCATGTGTCCGCCCCCATCGCGATGGTCATCGCGGGTCTGATCATCGGTAACCTGGGCCGCAACCTGGCGATGAACGACATGACGCGCAAGTACCTGGACGGCTTCTGGGAATTGCTCGATGACATGCTCAACGCCCTGCTGTTCGCTCTGATCGGCATGGAGCTGTTGCTGCTACCGTTCAATTGGCTGCACGTGCTGGCGGCGAGTTTGCTGGCACTGGCGATTCTGCTTTCGCGCCTGCTGACGGTCGCGCCGGCCATCGTGCTGCTGCGGCGCTGGCGCACCGTGCCGCGCGGGACAATCCGGATTCTGACCTGGGGTGGTTTGCGCGGCGGTGTTTCGGTGGCCCTGGCCCTGGCCCTGCCGCTGGGCCCGGAGCGCGACTTGCTGCTGAGCATCACCTACATCGTGGTGCTGTCGTCGATCCTGCTGCAGGGTTTGAGCATCGGCAAACTGGTCAAGCACGTGACCCGGGATGAGCCTGCGCCAGCGGCACAGGCCGAGCATCACTGATTACTTTTTGCTCTTCTGCGGATCAGGCTCTGACGCCTGATCCGCCGTCTTCTTCGGCGGACCGCTCTCGCTGCGGATCTGCGCGTGGCTGATCAGCGCGAAGATGAAGCTGCCGCCGATGATGTTCCCCGCCAGCGTCGGCCCGGCGAACACCAGCCAGAAATCCTTCCACGGCAATTCGCCGGCAAACACCAGGTACGAGACCTCGGCCGAACCGACCACGATGTGGGTGAAATCCCCCAGCGCCATCAGGTAAGTGATGAGGATGATGATCCACATCTTGGCGCTCTCCATGGACGGGATCATCCAGACCATGGTGGCAATCATCCAGCCCGACACGATGCCTTTGGCGAACATCTGGCTGGCGTCGTTTTCCATGATCTTGCGCCCGATATCGAGGAAGGCCAGGTCGGTCTTGCTGTCGAAAATCGGCAGATGGAGCATCACGTAGGCCACGAGCAGCGTGCCGCAGAGGTTGCCGACCAGCACCACCGACCACAGGCGTAGCAATCGCCCGAAATTGTTCAGTGTGGGTTTGGTCATGATCGGCAGCACGGCCGTCAGGGTGTTCTCGGTGAACAACTGCTGACGGGCGAGGATTACCGCAAGAAAGCCAGCGCAATAGCCGAAACTGGCGATCACCTTGAAGCCTTCACCGTCCGGCAGTCGGGAATTGAGCAGTCCCATGGCCATCAGCGACAGGCCCATGGTCAGGCCGGCGGCGAGTGCCGACCACCACAAGGCGGCGACGCTGCGTTCGAGCTCCTGATCGCCCTGGGTGCGGATGATTTCATGCAGCACCGCGGCCCGCGGTGGCTGGTTTTTGTCGACGTCGTGCTGTTCTTCCGGCGACAGGTTTGGGGTCTTGCCGTCTTGCTTGATGTCCATAGCGCTCCGGAACAGGTGATGTGTCATGTAGGTACGACACGCGCGGCCCGGAGCTGTTCACTGACCGTCCAACGAAACTGGCTCTGTAGGAGCGAGGCTTTCCAGCGAAGGGTTCACCTCGGTATTGCTGGTGACACAAATGACGCCTTCGCGAGCAAGCTTCGCTCCTACGGGGGCTCGCATTACTCGCTGGCGACGTCGTCCTTGAACTGGTCTTTGACGTACTTGATCTCGGTCTGGCCGTGCGGCGCGGGCAAGCCGTCTTCACCCAGGTTGACGAAGACAATCTTATCCACCGTCAGGATGCTTTTGCGGGTGATCTTGTTGCGTACTTCGCATTTCAGGGTTATCGAGGTACGACCGAACTCGGTGGCAGTGATGCCCAGTTCGATGATGTCGCCCTGGCGCGAGGCGCTGACGAAGTTGATCTCGGAAATGTACTTGGTGACCACTCGCTGATTGCCCAGCTGGACGATGGCGTAGATCGCCGCTTCTTCGTCGAGCCAGCGCAACAGGCTACCGCCGAACAGTGTGCCGTTGGGGTTGAGGTCTTCGGGTTTTACCCATTTGCGTGTGTGGAAATTCATAGGGGGCTCCAGGTTTGAGGCGTTTGAGCGATAGAGTTCTGCCCCCAGCTTCAAGTTTTAAGCGCCAAGCTGCAAGTAAATGCAGATTCGCTGTTACTTGCCGCTTGTAGCTTGTCACTTGCCACTAGCCGGACAAAGGAAGCTATAATCGCCACCGATTTAAAACGGCTACTACCGTTTTCCCGCCACCTGTCCGAGGGGCGCTGCAGCAGGTTCGACCTGTCAGGCTCGGATGGGGCGTTGACTGGCCATGAGCGGCCGGACACTAAACGCACAACGGCGCCCATTCGCATACATTACGAATGGAGGCTCATCATGAGCGCTGTTATCACGCCTGCAGATTTTAACGATTACAAAGTGGCCGACATGTCCCTGGCTGCCTGGGGCCGTCGCGAAACCATCATCGCCGAATCCGAAATGCCAGCCCTGATGGGTCTGCGCCGCAAGTACGCTGGTGAGCAGCCACTCAAAGGCGCCAAAATCCTCGGCTGCATCCACATGACTATTCAGACTGCCGTGCTGATCGAAACCCTGGTTGCCCTGGGTGCCGAAGTGCGTTGGTCGTCCTGCAACATTTTCTCGACTCAAGACCAGGCCGCTGCCGCTATCGCTGCTGCCGGTATCGCGGTTTATGCCTGGAAAGGCGAAACCGAAGAAGAGTACGAGTGGTGCCTGGAGCAAACCATCCTCAAAGATGGCGCGCCTTGGGATGCCAACATGATCCTCGACGACGGCGGCGACCTGACCGAGCTGCTGCACAAGAAATACCCGGCGATCCTGGACCGCGTCCACGGCGTCACCGAAGAAACCACCACTGGCGTTCACCGCCTGCTGGACATGCTGGCCAAGGGCGAGCTGAAAATCCCGGCCATCAACGTCAACGACTCGGTGACCAAGAGCAAGAACGACAACAAGTACGGCTGCCGTCACAGCCTGAACGATGCGATCAAGCGTGGTACTGACCACCTGCTGTCCGGCAAGCAAGCGCTGGTCATCGGTTACGGTGACGTGGGCAAGGGCTCCGCTCAGTCCCTGCGTCAGGAAGGCATGATCGTCAAGGTCTCCGAAGTCGACCCGATCTGCGCCATGCAAGCCTGCATGGACGGCTACGAGCTGGTTTCGCCGTTCATCGACGGTATCAACAACGGTACTGAAGCCAGCATCGACAAAGCCCTGCTGGGCAAGATCGACCTGATCGTGACCACCACCGGCAACGTCAATGTTTGCGATGCAAACATGCTCAAAGCCCTGAAGAAGCGCGCTGTTGTCTGCAACATCGGCCACTTCGACAACGAAATCGACACCGCTTTCATGCGCAAGAACTGGGCATGGGAAGAAGTGAAGCCGCAGGTTCACAAAATTCACCGTACCGGCCCTGGCGCATTCGATGCCCAGAACGACGACTACCTGATCCTGCTGGCCGAAGGCCGTCTGGTTAACCTGGGTAACGCTACCGGTCACCCAAGCCGCATCATGGACGGTTCGTTCGCCAACCAGGTTCTGGCGCAGATCTTCCTGTTCGGCCAGAAGTACGCCGACCTGTCGCCAGCCCAGAAAGCCGAGCGCCTGACCGTTGAAGTACTGCCGAAGAAACTCGACGAAGAAGTGGCCCTGGAAATGGTCCGCGGTTTCGGCGGCGTTGTGACTCAACTGACCAAGACCCAGGCCGACTACATCGGCGTGACCGTCGAAGGTCCGTTCAAGCCGCACGCTTACCGCTACTAAGACAAAGCAGCTGCGAGCTTTAAGCTTCAAGCGGCAAGCAAGGTCAAAAGCCGAACTTGCCGCGCGAAGCTCGAGAGCTCTGCCCCTATTCCAAAACAGTTTCAGGCAGCAGGCTCCAGGCACAAGAGATCAGCGCACCTCCGCTTCTCTTGCAGCTCGCAGCTTGCAGCTTGTAGCTGGAGGTTCCCTCCATGTCCCAAGACCGTCGCTACAGCTTCGAGTTCTTCCCTACGAAGACCGACGCTGGGCATGAAAAGCTACTCGCCACTGCCCGTCAGCTGGCCACGTACAACCCCGATTTCTTCTCCTGCACTTATGGCGCTGGCGGTTCGACCCGTGATCGCACGCTCAACACCGTGTTGCAGCTCGAAAGCGAAGTCAAAGTCCCGGCCGCGCCGCATCTGTCTTGCGTTGGCGACAGCAAGGACGACCTGCGCGGCCTGCTGGCTCAATACAAGGCAGCCGGCATCAAGCGTATCGTTGCCCTGCGCGGTGACCTGCCATCCGGCATGGGCATGGCCAGCGGCGAAATGCGCCACGCCAACGACCTGGTTGAATTCATTCGTGAAGAAACCGGCGATCACTTCCACATCGAAGTCGCCGCCTACCCGGAGATGCATCCGCAAGCGCGCAATTTCGAAGACGATCTGAACAACTTCGTGCGCAAGGCTAACGCTGGCGCCGACAGTGCGATCACCCAGTACTTCTTCAACGCCGACAGCTACTTCTACTTCGTCGAGCGTGTACGGGCGATGGGCGTGAACATTCCGATCGTGCCGGGGATCATGCCGATCACCAACTACAGCAAGCTCGCGCGTTTCTCCGACGCTTGCGGTGCGGAAATCCCGCGCTGGATCCGCAAACAGCTGGAAGCCTACGGCGACGACACCCAGAGCATTCAAGGCTTTGGTGAGCAAGTCATCACCGAAATGTGCGAACGCCTGCTGCAAGGTGGCGCACCGGGGCTGCACTTCTACACACTGAACCAGGCTGAAGCGAGCCTGGCGGTGTGGAACAACCTGAAGCTGCCGCGCTGAAACAGTGCAGCACTCCAATGAAGGCTCTGGCGCAATCCAGGGCCTTTTTTATGGATTGCGCCTCGGGCCAGAGCTTCTGGATCCGATTTCTGGCTCTTTATGACTTCTCGTCGTAATCTCAAGCCATGCCTCTGATCGCACAGTTACTCACCGTGTTTCTATTCTCTTGCCTGAGCTTTGCCGCCCGGGGCGAGAAGCTGCGCATTGTCACCGAGCCGTGGGCGCCTTATGTCTATGAGGAAAACGGCAAATCCCTGGGCCTGGATTACGAAACCACGGCGATCGTGTTCAAACGCCTGGGGATCGAAGTGGACTGGCAGTTCCTGCCATGGAAACGCTGCCTGTCGATGCTTGAAACGGGCCAGGCGGATGGAGCGCTGGACATTTTTCACAGCGATGAACGCGACGCTACCTTGCTCTACCCCAGCGAACCGCTGTCGGAAGTCGAGTTCGTGATGTTCTACGCTAATGAGCGGCCCCATCCGTTCCGCACCCTCGACGACCTGAAAGGCCTGACCGTCGGCACCTCGCCGGGCTACCTCTATAGCAAGGATTTCAGCGAGTCGACTCTGTTCACCCGGGAGCCGGCGCCAACCCATGAAGCCAACTTCGGCAAACTGGTGCGCGGGCGGATCGACCTGCTGATCACTGATCGCCGGGTCGGGCAGCACTTGCTCGACGAATTGGGCATCCGCGACAAGATCACCGAAAACCCCACCGTCATCAGCCGCCAGAGCCAGTTTTTGGCGGTACGCCGTAACGCCGGCATGGATTTGCTGGTGCAGCGTTTCGGTGCCGAACTCAAGCGCTTCAAGCGCGAGCCCGCCTACGCTGAGCTCAGCGCCCGTTATGGCGCAGGCCCGGGGGTGCAAGCCGCCGCCACCACCACCGAAAAAACCGTTGAGCAGCAGGAAAGCGGCGCGCAGTGATTGCTCTGTTATACTCCGGCCTTCCCGCCAGGCTCACGCCCGGACGCTCGGACTTGTTCAAGGCATCTCGATCCGCTACAGCGCAGCTTTTCAGCCCGCGCGAGCGCTCCAGACGAGCTTTCAAGACCCAGCAGGACCGGACGGGATTGCGTTCCTCTTAAACGCCATTCGCGCCAGGCAAGACTCCCATTGGGCCAAGCCCTAACTAAAACAGGATTACTCATGTCCTTTGCTTCCCTCGGTCTCTCCGAGGCTTTAGTCCGCGCCATCGAGGCAGCGGGCTATACCGAGCCTACTCCGGTGCAACAGCGGGCTATCCCCGCCGTGTTGCAAGGTCGCGACCTGATGGTCGCGGCTCAGACAGGTACTGGTAAAACCGGCGGCTTCGCCCTTCCGATTCTGGAGCGGTTGTTCCCCAACGGTCACCCGGACAAATCCCAGCGTCACGGCCCCCGCCAACCGCGCGTACTGGTCCTGACCCCTACCCGCGAACTCGCGGCTCAAGTACACGAGAGCTTCAAGGTGTATGCCCGTGACCTGAAGTTCGTCAGCGCCTGCATCTTCGGCGGCGTCGGCATGAACCCGCAGGTTCAGGCCATGTCCCGTGGTGTCGACGTGCTGGTGGCCTGCCCTGGCCGCCTGCTCGACCTCGCCGGCCAAGGCAGCGTCGATCTGTCCCACGTGGAAATCCTCGTGCTGGACGAAGCCGACCGCATGCTCGACATGGGCTTTGTCCATGACGTGAAGAAGGTCCTGGCTCGCCTGCCGAGCAAACGTCAGAACCTGCTGTTCTCGGCGACCTTCTCCAAAGACATCACCGACCTTGCCGGCAAGCTGCTGCACAACCCGGAACGCATCGAAGTTACGCCGCCGAACACCACGGTCGAGCGTATCGAGCAACGCGTCTTCCGCCTGCCAGCCAACCACAAGCGTTCGCTGTTGGCGCACCTGATCACCGCTGGCGCCTGGGAACAGGTCCTGGTGTTCACCCGCACCAAGCACGGCGCCAACCGTCTGGCCGAGTACCTGGACAAACACGGCCTCAGCGCCGTCGCGATCCACGGCAACAAGAGCCAGAACGCCCGCACCAAAGCCCTGGCCGACTTCAAGGCCGGTGAAGTGCGCATTCTGGTAGCCACCGACATCGCCGCTCGCGGCCTCGACATCGACCAGTTGCCACACGTGGTCAACTTCGAGCTGCCGAACGTCGACGAAGATTACGTTCACCGTATCGGCCGTACCGGCCGTGCCGGTCGTTCGGGCGAGGCGATCTCGCTGGTCGCCCCGGACGAAGAAAAGCTGCTGAAAAGCATCGAGCGCATGACCAAGCAGAAGATTGCCGATGGCAACCTGATGGGCTTCGACTCCAGCGCTGTAGAAGCCGAGAAACCGGAAGTTCGCGAGCGTCCGGATGTGCGTAACCCACGCAACCCACGTGGCCCGCGCGGCGACGGCCCGAACGGCACCGGCGGTGGCGGCGGTCGTAAAGACAAGGGCAAGGACAAGGGCGGCAAGGAAAAAGCGCCCGCCACTGGCCGTGGCGATCGCCCGGCCCGTGAACACAAGCCACGCGAAGGCACCCCGGCTCGCGAGCAACAGCGTCCGGCTCCTCGTGCTGCCGCTGATCGTGCGCCGGACGAGTTCCTGGACGACGATATCGATAACTTCGGTAACCGCGTTGACTACGTGCCTCAAGCCAAACCGGCTCAAGGCCGTGGCCGCCGTCCGGGTGCTCCGGCACCAGGCGCGGCAGCCGGCGCAGGTGCTCCACGCACCGGCGGCAAGCCTCAGGGTCGCCAAAGCGGTCCGCGCAGCAGCGACGGCGCCACCACCGGCACGCCGCCGGCCAAGCGCAGTGGCCCACGTAACGGCGCTCCACGTGACGGCCAGGCCCGTCGTGAAGAGTCCCGCAACCGTCGTCCGGCTCGCACCGACGACCAGCCGCGTTCGGAACCGGCCGTGCAAAACCCGCGCGGCCCGGCACCGAAGATCATTCACAAGGAGTCGAAAACCGATCGTTTCCCGACTCCAGAGCAACTTGATCAACTGCCAGGCCGTCCACGCGGTGAGAAGCCAGCGTTGCTGACCCGCAATCGCTGATTTAGCACTGCCATAAAAAATGCCCCGGCTCTCACGACCCGGGGCATTTTTTTGGCCTGACGCAACCCCCTGTAGGAGCGAGGCTTGCCCGCGAAGGGGTCAACCGGATTTCTGTGGAGAGGCCGCTGGCGCTTTCGCGGGCAAGCCT
>NZ_JASCOM010000241.1:0-8844 GCF_029959925.1 Pseudomonas sp. PS02303 | reverse complement strand
CGGTCTGTCAGTCGAAATCAATATCGACTGACAGACCGCTATCGCGAGCGGCTCACTCCTACAGATGAAGGGATTTCAATCCGGAATCAGACCAAGGCCTTATCAAGGGCTTTTTCGATTTCCGATTTGATCATGCCGCTCATGGCCGACATCATCAGGCCCAACTCCACATCGACGCGGATCAAATCTTCGCTGACATGTACCGCGCCTTTCACACCGGAACGTTTGAGGTTCAGGGTGTCGCCGGACCATTGCGGCTCCAGGCCATATTGATCGGACAACTTCTGCGCCAACAGATCAGCCTTCTCGCGGGCTGCTTCCTTGCCCAGGCCGTGGGCACGCTCAACACTAATACGGGCCATCGAATGACTCCTGCTTTATGGATACTTTCCTGAAGCATCTTGACCGCTGCTGCGGCAAAACGTCCCGGTGGTTGCCTATCTTACCTTCAGCCTTGCCAAGACAAAGCAGGCCACCGGGATTAGAATGTCCCGCATTCTCTTTTGGTGACAGCGATATGACTGATCAGCGCAAAGGCAGCGATGCCGAACCCACCACTCACTTCGGCTTCAAAAACGTACCGGAAAGCCAGAAAGCGGAAAAAGTCGCTGAGGTTTTCCACTCGGTAGCCGCCAAGTACGACTTGATGAACGACCTCCTGTCGGGCGGCATGCACCGTCTGTGGAAGCGTTTTGCGATCGAGCTGTCGGGTGTTCGCACCGGTAACCGCGTGCTGGACATCGCCGGCGGCACAGGCGACCTGACCAAGAAGTTCTCGCACCTCGTTGGCCCGACCGGCCAGGTGGTGTTGGCCGACATCAACGAATCCATGCTCAAGGTCGGTCGTGACCGCCTGCTGGATCTGGGTGTGGCCGGCAATGTCGAGTTCGTTCAGGCCGACGCTGAAAAGCTGCCGTTCCCGGACAACCATTTTGACTGCGTGACCATCGCGTTCGGTCTGCGCAACGTGACCCATAAAGAAGACGCCCTGCGCTCGATGCTGCGAGTACTGAAACCGGGCGGCCGTTTGCTGGTGCTGGAATTCTCCAAGCCGACCAATGCGCTGATGTCCAAAGCCTACGACGCCTACTCGTTCGCCTTCATGCCGTTGATGGGCAAGCTGATCACCAACGACTCGGAAAGCTATCGCTACCTGGCCGAATCGATCCGCATGCACCCGAATCAGGAAACCCTGAAGTCGATGATGGTCGAGGCCGGTTTCGACCGCGTGACCTACCACAACATGACCGCAGGCATCGTCGCCCTGCACCGCGGCATCAAACCCTGATGTTGCTGGCCGGCCTGCTCGCCAGCGTTGAACTCGGTCTGAACCGGGTGCTGCGTCTCGACAGCACGGCGCTGCCGCGACTGGCGCATTTGAGCGGCAGGGTGATTGCCGTCGACTGCCGCAGCCCGGCGCTGCAACTGTTCATCCTGCCCAGCGACGAAGGCCTGATGCTCGCTTCCCACTGGGAAACCGGCGCTGACTGCACGTTGCGTGCACCGGCCTCCAGCCTGTTGAAACTGGCGATGAGCAAGGAAAAGACCTCGGTGCTGCATGGCCCTGAAGTCGAGCTCGACGGTGACAGCGGCGTGCTGCTGGAGCTGGCGGCGATCCTTCAGGACCTTGAGCTGGACTGGGAGTACGAACTCTCGCGCTGGCTCGGCCCGGTCGCCACGCAACTGGTCGGCGGTCACCTGCGCAGCCGCGCACGCTGGTATCAGCAAGGTTTCGCCAGCCTGAATCAGAATCTTGGCGAATACCTGGCCGAAGAATCGCGCACCCTCGTCGGTCAGCGCGAAGCCGAAGCCCGTTTCAGTGAACTGGACCAGATCAAGCTCGATCTGGAACGTCTCGAGGCGCGTTTCGAGCGCCTTTCCCGATCCCTCGACCCAAGCGATAACGCATGAAGCTGCTTGCCGTCCGCCGTTTGTTGCGCATCCAGCGCGTTGTGATTCGCTACCGCCTCGATGACCTGCTGTTCGCCCTGCCGCTGCCCTGGTTTCTCCTGGCGCTGCGCTACGCCTTGCCGTGGCGCTGGTTCCCGCGCAAGACGCTGGACCTGAGCCGTGGTGCGCGATTGCGCCTGGCGTTGCAGGACCTTGGGCCGATTTTCATCAAGTTCGGGCAGATCCTTTCGACGCGCCGCGACCTGCTGCCCGAAGACATCGCCGATGAGTTGATGAAGCTGCAGGACCGTGTGCCGCCGTTCGACTCGCAAGTGTCGGTCAACCTGATCGAAGAGCAGCTCGGCAAAAAGATCAGTGAAGTGTTCAGCCGTTTCGACGTCGAACCGCTGGCCTCAGCCTCGGTGGCGCAGGTGCATGCCGCGCAACTGAAGACCGGCGAAGAAGTGGTGGTCAAGGTGATACGCCCGGGCCTGAAACCGATTATTGCCCAGGACCTGGCATGGCTGTTCATCCTCGCCCGCGCCGCCGAAAAACTCTCGGCCGACGCACGTTTGCTGCACCCGGTGGACGTGGTCCAGGACTACGAAAAAACCATCTACGACGAACTCGACCTGCTGCGCGAAGCGGCCAATGCCAGCCAGTTGAAGCGCAACTTCGAAGGCTCGCCGCTGCTGTATGTGCCACAAGTCTATTGGGACTGGTGCCGGCCGAAAGTGCTGGTAATGGAGCGCATCTACGGGATTCAGGTCACCGACCTCGCGACCCTGGCCGACCAGCGCACCGACATGAAGATGCTCGCCGAACGGGGTGTGGAAATCTTCTTCACCCAAGTGTTCCGCGACAGTTTCTTCCACGCCGACATGCACCCCGGCAACATCTTTGTCAGCACCGTCAACCCGTGGAGCCCGCAATACATTGCGATCGACTGCGGCATCGTCGGCAGCCTGACCCCTGAAGACCAGGATTACCTGGCGCGTAACCTGTTCGCGTTCTTCAAGCGTGACTACCGTCGTGTGGCGCAGTTGCACATCGATTCGGGCTGGGTACCGGCAGAAACCAAGCTCAACGAATTCGAGGCAGCGATCCGCACCGTGTGCGAGCCGATCTTCGAAAAACCGTTAAAAGATATTTCATTCGGCCAAGTGCTGATGCGCCTGTTCCAGACCGCTCGCCGCTTCAACATGGAAGTGCAGCCGCAACTCGTGTTGCTGCAAAAAACCTTGCTGAACATCGAAGGCCTCGGCCGTCAGCTGTACCCGGATCTCGATCTGTGGAACACCGCCCAGCCGTTCCTCGAACGCTGGATGCGTGAGCGCGTCAGCCCCAAAGCCTTGCTCGGCAACGTGCAGAGCCAGTTCGAACAGATTCCGCACCTGGCCAACATGGCCCGTGACCTGCTCGAACGCATGTCCCAGCCCCACGCCAACGATCCGCCGCCACCGTGGCACAAGCGCAAGGACGACTGGTTCCTGCGCCTGCTCGGCTGCGCTCACCTGGCGGGCGGCGCCATTCTGCTGGCCGGCGGGCCATTGAGCGATATGGGTCATTGGCCGGCCGGAATCATGGTGGCCGTCGGTTTGTATCTGGTCGTTCGCCGATAGCCAGCGCCCCCGCACGCTGGCACACTGTTTGAACGCTTGGGTTCTGCTCATGAAGTGTGGAACCCGCTGTCGGAGTCGAAGATGAAAAACTGGCTGGACGAGATCAAGTGGGACGCAGACGGCCTGGTGCCGGCGATTGCCCAGGATCACAAGACCGGGCGCGTCCTGATGATGGCCTGGATGAACCGCGAATCACTGGAACTGAGCGCTGCCGAGAACCGTGCCATTTACTGGTCACGTTCCCGTGGCAAGCTGTGGCGCAAGGGCGAGGAGTCCGGCCACGTGCAAACGCTGCATGAGATGCGCCTGGACTGTGACGCTGACGTGATCATCCTGATGGTCGAGCAGATCGGCGACATTGCCTGCCATACCGGTCGGCAGAGCTGCTTCTACCGCGTCTTCGAGAACGGCGACTGGAAAACCGTCGATCCCGTGCTCAAGGACCCGCACGCCATTTATTCCGCAGGACACAGCCATGAGTGACACCCTGACCCGTCTGGCCGAGGTGCTGGAAGAGCGCAAAGGCGCTGCCGCTGACAGCTCGTATGTCGCCAGCCTGTACCACAAGGGCTTGAACAAGATTCTGGAAAAAGTCGGCGAAGAGTCGGTCGAAACCATCATTGCCGCCAAGGATGCCGCCATCAGCGGCGACTGCAGCGATGTGATCTACGAGACCGCCGACCTGTGGTTCCACAGCATGGTCATGCTCGCCCAACTGGGGCAGCATCCACAGGCTGTACTCGATGAACTGGACCGTCGTTTCGGTCTGTCCGGACACGCCGAGAAAGCCTCGCGCCCGTCCGCCTGAACAACTATTAGAGAGGAGCAGCAACATGGGCATTTTTGACTGGAAACACTGGATCGTCATCCTGGTTGTTGTCGTGCTGGTGTTCGGCACCAAGAAACTGAAAAACCTCGGTACTGACGTGGGCGAGTCGATCAAGGGTTTCAAGAAAGCCATGAACGATGACGAGAAACCGGCCGATCCTACCGTGACTCCGGCGCAACCGGTTCCACCTGTTCAGCCACAGACCACGCAGTCCGTGAACCAGCCGCACACCATCGACGTGCAGGCGCAAAAAGTCGAAGAGCCGATCCGCAAAGACGTGTGAGCACTGACTAATGTTTGGTATCAGCTTCTCTGAACTGCTGCTCGTCGGCCTCGTCGCCCTGCTAGTGCTGGGCCCCGAGCGCCTGCCGGGCGCTGCGCGCACCGCAGGCCTGTGGGTCGGTCGCCTGAAGCGCAGCTTCAACGCGATCAAACAGGAAGTTGAACGTGAAATCGGTGCCGACGAGATTCGTCGGCAACTGCACAACGAGCACATCCTGTCGCTGGAACAGGAGGCGCGGAAGATTTTCACGCCGACCCAGCAGGAGGCCACGCCCGTTCAGCCTGTTGAACCGATCGCGGAGCAAACGATTCATGCCCCCGCCGCCGAGCCAGCACCTGTCGTCGCCGTAGAAGCACCTGCACCCGTTGTTGCAACGCCACCGGTTGAACCTGCCACGCCTGCGGCTGCGCCTGTTGCGCCGGCCCCTCATGACCCAACACTGGCGCCGCGAGCCCCATGAGCGATCTTCCTGAAAACGACCAGCACATGCCGCTGGTTTCGCACCTCACCGAGTTGCGTACCCGCCTGCTGCGTTGCGTAGCGGCGATCTTCATCATCTTCGCCGGGTTGTTCGCCTTCACCCAGCAGATCTATACCTTCGTTTCGACGCCGCTGCGCCAGTATTTGCCCGTGGGCGCAACGATGATCGCCACCGACGTGTCGTCGCCGTTCCTGACGCCATTGAAGCTGACCATGATGGTCTCGCTGTTCCTGGCAATCCCGGTGATCCTGCATCAGATCTGGGGCTTCATCGCGCCGGGCCTGTACAAGCATGAGAAGCGCATCGCCGTGCCGTTGCTGGTGTCCAGCATCATGCTGTTCTATGCCGGCATGGCATTCGCCTATTACCTGGTGTTCCCGCTGATCTTCAAATTCTTCGCCGCCGCCACCCCGGCCGGCGTTGAAATGATGACTGACATCAGCAGCTACCTCGACTTCGTCATGACGCTATTCTTTGCCTTCGGCGTGGCGTTCGAGATCCCGGTGGCTGTGGTGCTGCTGGTATGGATCGGCGTGGTCGACGTCAAATACCTGAAGAAAATCCGCCCCTACGTGATCATCGGCTGCTTCGTGGTCGGCATGATCCTGACACCACCGGACATCTTCTCGCAGACGCTGTTGGCTGTACCGATGTGGCTGCTGTTCGAGATCGGCATCCTGTTCGGCGGTCTGATCAGCAAGCGCGGCGATCATCCAGACGATCAGCCGGACAACCAGCCGGCAGACGATCACAACGACCAGCCGCCAGCGACCCAGCCGTGAACCTGCTGCTCCTCGAAGAGGCCGATTTCATTGCGGCCGACCGGGTGATCCTGCGTGATCGCCGGTTGACGCACATGCAGGAAGTCCACCGCTGTGAAGTGGGTGACAGCATGCGCGTCGGGCGTATCGGCGGCCTGATGGGTGCGGCCGAAGTGCTGCGCCTGGACGCTGATGAAGCCGAATTGCGCGTCACCCTTGACCAGCCGCCGCCGACCAAGCTGCCCCTGACACTGATATTGGCCCTGCCACGGCCGAAAATGCTGCGCAGGGTGTTTCAGACCGTGGCGGCCATGGGTGTGCCACGAATCATCCTGGTGAACAGCTATCGCGTCGAGAAGAGCTTCTGGCAGACGCCGTTTCTGGAACCTGAAGCGATTCGCGAGCAATTGATCCTCGGCCTGGAACAGGCCCGGGACAGCGTGCTGCCGGAAATCGTCATCGAGAAGCGCTTCAAGCCATTCGTCGAAGATCGGCTGCCGGCCATTTCCGAAGGCACCCTAGGCCTGGTGGGTCACCCGGGCAATTACCCGCCCTGCCCTCGCGGCCTGAATGAACCGGTGACCCTGGCCATCGGCCCCGAAGGCGGCTGGATCCCTTACGAAATCGACCTGCTGGCCAAGTCTGGCCTGCAACCGGTACAACTTGGCGAGCGCATCCTGCGCGTCGAAACCGCCGTCACCGCCCTGCTCGCCCGCCTCTTTTAAGATCAAGCACGGTCACTGTGGCGAGGGAGCTTGCTCCCGTTTGGGCGCGCCGCGGCCACCGCTTTATTCCTGCAAAACCATCTCAGCCTGATTTGCGACTGCTTAGCAGCCGGACGGGAGCAAGCTCCCTCGCCACAGGGATTTACTCGACCTGAATACCGCGCTGTACCTACAGATTCCCGGCCGCCGGCCGATACAGATCCCATAAAACCAATTTGTAGTCCGAGGGAGTAGCAGCATGTACCGTTGGCTAACCGAGAGTCTGGGAAACGTAAGCGTCAATCGCAAACTGGGGATCGGTTTCGGTCTGGTGCTGCTGCTGACGCTGCTGATCACCTTCACCGCCTGGACCGGCCTGACGGGCGTGATGAGCCGGGGCGACAAGCTGGGGTTCATTGCCAGCCTCAACGACCTGACCAAAGACCTGCGCCTGGCCCGTCTGGACTACGAAATGCGCCGAGGCGAACAAGGCCCGGGCGCCGTCAACGATCTGTTGAGCCAACTCGACACAGGCCTGCAAACCGCACGCAAATTGATCGAACAGCCTGCTGATGCGGCGATGATCGACCAGCAACTGGCCGCCGTCAGCCAGTACAAGCAAGCCTTCATCGCGATGACCCAGGCCGGTGCCCACCGCGAAGACGCCCGCAGCAAACTGGGCGCGACCGCCGATAACGCCGTGGCCCGCGTCGCTGAAGTCGAAAAGTCCATGCTGCAAGGCGACAGCGTCGCCGACTTCAACAGCGTGATCGACCTGAGCAAACTGATTCAGCAAGCACGCTTCCAGGTGCGCGGCTACACCTACAGCGGCAAGACCGAGGCCGAGCAACCTGCACTGGACGCCATCGACAACGCTCTGAAGAACCTCGAAAGCCTGCCCTCCAAACTGCCGGAACAGCACATTGCCAACCTGCAACAGGCCAGCGATTCGCTCAAGGCCTATCGCGCCGCCGTCAGCCAGTTCCGCGACTCGCAAGTGGCCAGCGCCGCCGCCCTCAAGCGCATGGCCGCGCAAGGCGATACCTTGCTCGACGTCAGCAAAAAACTCACCGTGTCACAAACCATCGTCCGCGACACCGACGCCGCACACGCCAAGAACCTGCTGCTGATGGCCACCGTTCTGGCCCTGGCGTTTGGCTTGCTGGCGGCATGGGCGATCACTCGCCAGATCGTGGTTCCGCTGAACCAGACCCTCAAAGTCGCCGAACGCGTGGCGGCTGGCGACCTGACGCAAAACCTTGTTTCTGAACGTCGCGACGA
Source organism: Pseudomonas sp. PS02303 (assembly GCF_029959925.1). Taxonomy (NCBI): domain Bacteria; kingdom Pseudomonadati; phylum Pseudomonadota; class Gammaproteobacteria; order Pseudomonadales; family Pseudomonadaceae; genus Pseudomonas; species Pseudomonas sp. PS02303. Next base: position 993 of record NZ_JASCOM010000241.1, on the reverse strand, counting down.
ATTGGGCCAGCTCCAGCGTGCCATGCAGAACATGACTCTGGGCCTGCGCGAACTGATCGGCGGTATCAGCGATGGCGTAACGCAAATCGCCAGCGCCGCCGAAGAACTGTCCGCCGTCACCGAACAGACCAGCGCCGGGGTCAACAGCCAGAAGGTCGAGACCGATCAGGTGGCCACGGCAATGAACGAAATGACGGCCACCGTGCAGGAAGTCGCGCGAAACGCCGAAGAAGCCTCCGAAGCCGCCGTCGCCGCCGATCAGCAGGCCCGCGAAGGTGACAAAGTGGTCGGAGAGGCCATCGCTCAGATCGAGCGCCTGGCCCTTGAGGTCGGCAATTCCACAGCGGCCATGGGTGATCTGAAACGCGAGAGCGACAAGATCGGCAGCGTGCTGGACGTGATCAAGTCCGTGGCCCAACAAACCAACCTTTTGGCCCTCAACGCCGCGATTGAAGCCGCCCGTGCCGGTGAGGCCGGACGTGGTTTCGCGGTGGTCGCCGACGAGGTGCGTAGCCTGGCCCAGCGCACTCAGAAGTCCACCGAGGAAATCGAAGAGCTGATCGTCGGCCTGCAAACCGGCACCCAGCAAGTGGCGACCATCATGGACAACAGCCGCAGCCTGACCGACAGCAGCGTCGAACTGACCCGCCGCGCCGGTAGCTCGCTGGAAAGCATCACCCGCACGGTGTCGGCGATTCAATCGATGAACCAGCAGATTGCCGCCGCTGCCGAGCAGCAAACCGCAGTGGCCGAGGAGATCAACCGGAGCGTGCTGAACGTGCGCGATGTGTCCGAGCAGACCTCGGCAGCCAGTGAAGAGACCGCGGCGTCCAGCGTCGAGCTGGCGCGCCTGGGAACGCATCTGCAGATGCTGGTGGGCAGGTTCAAGGTTTGAAACCGAGGTGATGCCTTCGCGGGCAAGCCTCGCGCCTACAGGACTTTGCGTATCGCTCGATTGAGCCACGACACAATACTGTAGGAGCGAGGCTTGCC